>NZ_JBMNDO010000020.1:68483-86581 GCF_052542855.1 Streptomyces sp. SAS_281 | reverse complement strand
CCCCGGGGAGCGTGCTCCCCGGGGGCCGGACGGTGGTACCGCGGCGTCAGGCGGCCGTGATGTTCTCCGCCTGCGGGCCCTTCTGGCCCTGCGTGATGTCGAAGGTCACCGCCTGGCCCTCCTGGAGCTCACGGAAGCCGGTGGCGTTGATGTTCGAGTAGTGAGCGAAGACGTCCGGCCCGCCGCCGTCCTGCTGGATGAAGCCGAAACCCTTTTCGGCGTTGAACCACTTGACGGTTCCGCTGGCCATGCCGGTGCCTCTCAGTCGATATCGGGAGCCGCACCACGCGGTCCCAGTGGTGTCCTGGCCCGCCCCCTGCACAGCAAGGCGCCCGCGCCGGAGCACGGGCGGTTTCGGCGAACCACGACTTCCGGCAGTGACGCTACATGGCGAAGCCCCTCTCCACCAGAGAGCAACGACTTCGCGTCGCACCGGATGCCGGGGAAAGCCGCTGATGGGGCCGTATACACCCGGCGCCGGTGGTTGTTGAGACGTCCGCGGCGGCGTCACCGTACCGGAGCACCGCGGGGGGACCGTCCGGCTCCGGATGGAGCAGTGCCCGCCGGGATGAAAATGGTGCGGCCGGCAGGGGGGCTGCCGACCGCACCGAGTACCGCCCCGCCTCGGCCCGGGAGACCGAGGTGGGTGACGGAAAGAGCCAGATCAGCGGACCGTGCCGGACAGTCCGCCCCATCAGGGGCGAAATACGGTCTGCTGGTCAAGCCCTTCCCGCCACCGTTCTGAACGGGCGCGGAATTCCGGCTGCGAACATTGCCAGGAGAGGACAGCAGGAAGACCGCACGTCAGGCGCGGGCCCACCGCCCCGAAGAGCCGCGGTCCACTGCCTCACGCGGTCCAGCATGGAAGGTAAACAGACTGTTTTCTACGTCCAGTTTTTAGCGCTAAGCCACGTCGCGCCAATTAGGCTCACGCCCGCGCAACCGGGCCCATACGCGGGGGATTTGATCGCATGACCAACACCGACAAGACGGCACTGCGGACACTGCTCAGAGTCCGACGTGCACTGATCGACCCCACCGGACACGGTTTCCACCGTTCGTCCCGCCAGGGGCGCCGCGCTCCCGGGCTGTCCCAGCACCAGGTCGACCAGTTGCTGCACCGCACGCCCGGCACCTACCGCCGGCTGGAGTCCGGCGCCTGGCCGAGGCCGGACACCGGCTTCCTCCGTGATGTCGCGATGCTCTTCGCCCTCAACGAGCAGGAGTGGGTGTCACTGTGCCGGTACGCCGGGATAGGCGACCCACCGGGTCCGCTCACCGCCCGCTCGGGCAAGGAGGTGCCGGGGGTGTGGCAGGAGGCCATCGACGGGATGACGCACCCCGCGTACATCACCGACGCCTCCTGGGAGCTCATCGCGCACAACGACGGGTTCGCGCGGCTGTTCCCCGCCGGGGGCGTGCCCACGAACACCATGCGGTGGATGCTCCTCGAACCGCAGGGCCGCGAGATGCTCATCGACTGGGACACCGCCTGGGCCCCGCTGGTCGTGCCGCAGCTGCGCGCCGCGCTCGCCAGCCGGCCCGACGACGAGGTGCTCCGCCGGCTGGAGAAGGACGTGCTGGCCGACCCGGAGTGTGCGCCGATCTGGGAGTCGGGCGGCGCGCACATCCATCCCGACGGCGACGAACGGCCCATCCGCCACGCTGTCGACGGTCCGGGGTGGGTGACGATGTGCGCGGCGCAGCCCATGGCGGCCCCCGGCGCGCGCATGATCGTTCTGGTCTTCCACGCGGGCGCCCGGCGGGCGCATACTCGCGTTCCGGTCCTGCGCGCGCCGTGAACACTTCCCTCCGGCGTTCCGCGGTGTTGTGATCAGGGCGGCACGGCCGTTTGTGGCTTAGGTTGTGCCCACCCCCACATCGCCGCCGCACCGTGCCCGCCGGAGGATGTCGTGCCTGCCTACATAGCCCGCCCCACCACCGTGTTCCCCGCCCACAAAGTGACCACCGGGGAGATCGCGGACGATATCCGCGCCCACCATCCGGACCACCCGCGGCTCGCCGCGATCCTCCGCATCGTGGCCAACACCGGGGTGCGCACCAGGTACTTCACCCGGCCGCTGGCGGCGCCGACGGTGTCGGGGGACGCCGGTGTCGCGGCCCGGGGGGCGGCGGCGTTCGCCGACGCGCTGGAGATGGCGGAGCAGGCGGCACGAGGGGTGCTCCTGGCGTACGGGCTGGAGCCGGGTGATGTGGACGCCGTCATCACGACGCATTCGACCGGCTGGTCCGTCCCGAACATGGACATCCACCTCATCGACCGCCTGGGTCTGCGGCCGGACGTCCGCCGGATCGCCCTGACGACGCTGGCCTGCGCGGGCGGCACCCAGGCGCTGATCCGGGCCGTCGACCTGGTGGCCGCGAGACCGGGGGCGACCGTTCTGGTGGTCGCCGCCGAGGTCATCTCCGCCGTGTACAACCACCAAGACGACGCCGTCGAGCACATGATCTACAAGGTCCTGTTCGGGGACAGCGCTGCGGCCACTCTCGTCACCGATGCCCCCCTGGGCCCCGGTTTCCGCGTGGGATCCCCGGCCGACACCTACGAGCACGTCCTGCCGGACAGCCTCACCCGGTACGCCGGCCGCGTCGATCCGGCCGGGTTCCACTTCGACAGCACGAAGGAGGCGCTGAGCGCGGCGGACGACGTGCTGCCCGGTCTGCTGGACTGGCTCGGCCGGTCCTCCGTGGACTTCGGGGTCATCCACCCCGGCAGCGCGCGCATCATCAGCGACACCGCGACGGCGCTCGGCCTCGACGCCCACGACACCCGGCACTCGACCGCCACCCTCGCCGACGAGGGCAACCTCGGCGGTGTCTCCGTGCTCCGCATCCTCGAACGCACCCACGCCGAACCGCCGTCGGCCGGCGCCGACGGGATCACCGTCGCGTACGGACCGGGCTTCGCCACGGCCGCGCTGCGCGGGACCTGGACCGCCTGAGCGGCCGGGGCGGGGGCCGGGAGGCAAGGTGTGCGGGCAGCGCGGGATGTGACAGGGCCTGAGTCCCGGGGCCGCGCGGCAGGTAGGCTGACCGCGGGGTGGGCCGTAGCGCAGAGGTCGTCGCGCCTCCACGACATGTAGGAGCACGCCGGTTCGAATCCGGTCGGCCCGCCCTGTCCTGCCTGGTCACGCATCCGGCTGCGGGAGCCTCCGGTAGCCGATGCCGTCCTGGGTGCGGCCGCGCGGGCGCGGGTTGACACATGGCCCCGCGACCGGTTCCCTGACCGCCATGACCGATCTTCGTATCGAATCCGTGATCGGCGACGCCTCGCTCCTGGACTGGCAGTTGGTCCACAACGCCATCGTTCCGACGGCCGCCCTGTCGTTCACGGAGGTGACGGAACGCGCGGGGCGCAACCGGCTGTACGTCGCGTACGCGGGAGACGCCTTGGTGGGGTGTTCCACCGTGCGGCCGCCGAGTGCGGACAACCCGGCGGGGACCGTGATCGCCCGCATCCTGCTTGAGCACCGGGGCCAGGGGTTCGGCGGGCAACTGTACGCGCACGCGCTGGAGCTGGCCCGGGGACTCGGCGCCGAGGTCATCGAGACGTGTGTCCTGGCGTCCAACCCCGAGGGTCTGCGGTTCGCCTTGCGGAACGGTTTCGTGGAGACCGAGCGGTACGTCCTGCCGGGCGATACGGTGCCGTTCATCGACCTCCGGCTCGCCTGACGGCCGGATACGCACGCGTACCGGGGCCCGCCGTCCCGCTCGGCCGGGCCCCGGGTTCCGCGTACCGCGGTCAGGCGGTGTGGAGCGTCAGCCCGTACCGGTTCAGGATCTCGTTGATGGGCTGGTGCCAGGTCTCGCCGCCGGAGCTGCAGTTGCCCCAGCCACCCGAGGTGACACCCTGCGCCTGGTCGCCGCTGATGAAGGAGCCGCCGGAGTCACCGCCCTCCGCGCAGACGCTGGTCTTGGTCATCTGGTAGACCGCGCCCTGGGCGTAGTTGACCGTGTCGTTGGTGGCGAGCACATTGCCGCAGTGCCAGTGCGAGGTGGAGCCGGAGCGGCAGATCGAGGCGCCGATCGGGGCCACGTTGGAGCCCCGGACCAGTTGGTCGGAGACGGTGCCCCAGCCGAGGACGACGGGAACCGTCCACCAGCCGCTGCCCACGCTGACCCACGCGTAGTCGTCGCCGGGGAACGACGAGCCCTGGAAGTTGCCTATGAAGGAGCCGTCCCAGCCGCTGACCCCGGCCCCCGCCCGGCCGCAGTGGCCTGCCGTGACGAAGCCGCCGTAGACGGAGAAGCCGATGGAGCACCGTACGTTGCCCGTGTAGTACGGGTCGCCGCCCACGGTCCCGGCCGAGAAGGTGCGCGGTGCTTCGGCGGTCTGCTCGACGGTGACCGGCCCGGCCGCCCTCGCCTTCCGCACGAATGCCCGGACATCGTTGTCAGAGCGCTGCGAGGCGACGACGTCCACCACGACCGAGTTGGTGCGGGGGTCGACGTGCCAGCTGCTGACACCCTGCGGGGCGTCCAGCTTGTCCAGCTTCGCCTTGACCGAGTCGAGGCGCTTCTCCGTGTGGGTCACCATCCGCACGGCGGCACCCGTGGCCCGAACGGCGTCCGCCTGCGCGGCGTCGGTGACGGCGACGGTGAGACCACCGGTCGCGGGGTCGAACCAGGAGCCGCCGTACGCCGGACCCGCGGCGTGGCGCGCCTTGGGCTGGAGCGCGGTGGCGGTCTTCTCCTGGGAGATCCGCACCTTTGCCTGGCTTGCCGTCAGGCCGAGGTCGCGCTGCATGGCGGTGAGCAGGCCGTCGGATGCGGGGGCGGGGGCGGGCGTGTCGGCGGCGGAGGCCGAGGGGAAGCCCGCGCCCGCCCAGGCTCCGAGGAGGAGTACGGCGGAGAGTGCGGTCCTCAAGGCTGTGGAGCGTCTCAAGGTCTTGGCCCTTCTGTTGTTCCGGCTCAGTGGGGGAGGAACAGCAGGCGTCCGGGGCGCCCTCCGTGAGAGCGCTCTCAGAGTGTGCCGTTCCGGACTGTAGCGGAGAAGTCGTTAGCAGGTCCATGCCAATGACAGAGCTGACCGTACGGGCTGCCCGCTGGGTAGCCGCACTCATCCCCCGCACGCATCCCGGCCCTACCGTCACATCAGATGAAGCAGCAGGCCCGCCCGTCGGGGTGGCCGGGAGCCGCTGCGACCGCCCCCGATGCGCCCCGCCGCGGCCGGCGCCGCGTCAGGAGCGGGCGGGCCGGTAGGTGTACGTGTCCCACAGCGCCCGGACCGCGTCGCTGTCCCGCCAGTGTCCGGAAGCCGCCGCACGGTCCGGCGTCCCCCACACCCTGACGTGTCCGGTGCCGGGCTCCCAGCCCGGGTCGCCGGTGGCGGCGAACCCGGCCCAGGCCGAGGTCATCCGGTCCGCGAGGGCCCGGTCCTCGGGCGTTGGCGCGGCGCCGCCGATGAGGAACCGGGTGCGCTCGTCGTCCACGTTGCCGAAGGCGAAGAGCACGTCGGCGCAGTGCCAGGCGCGCACTCCGCCGCCCCTGCGGTCGAACCGGGAGAGGTGTGCGCGGCCGCCCGCCGCCGCGTGGGCCTCGGCGAGCCGGGTGCTGTACTCGCCGAACATCAGGTCCCCGTACACGGCGAGGTGGACGTCGTGGGGCCCGGCGCCCGGCATGAGCGCACGGTATCCGTCGACGAGCCCGGGCGGCAGGCCGAAGTCGGCGGCGAAGCGGTGCAGCCGCTCGTCCGTGGGGACCGGGACGCTGCTGCCGACGGCGTCCATCAGCCAGTACTCCTCGGTCGTGTGGCAGACGAGCAGGCCGACGTCCCGGGCGGCCCCGGAGGCGAGGAGGGCCATCGGGTCGTCGCGCAGGAGGTGCCCGTCGGCGGCCGGGCCGTAGATGACCGGGTCCCAGTGCAGCTGCCCGGAGCCGGCGTCCTCACGGTGGTCCCCGACGACTCTCTCCGAAGCTGCGAGCAGCTCGTGCGGGGCGGCTTCGGTCGCGGGTCTCCCCGCAGCGGCGGCCACGCGCGCGGCGACCTGCTCGGCGAGCTCCGGGGCGAAGACGGGGCCGACCGCGCTGTGCGCGATCACCCGCCGGAAGAGCCCCTGGGCGCGGTCCATCACCATCAGGCAGACCGCGGACGTCGCTCCGGCCGACTGTCCGGCCAGGGTGACGTCGTCCGGGGCTCCCCCGAACGCGGCGATGTTGTCGCGGACCCATTCGAGCGCGGCAATCTGGTCGAGCAGGCCCCGGTTGGGCGGGCAGCCGTCGTCCGGGACATGACCGAAACCCTCGAAGCCGACGCGGTAGTTCAGGGTGACGACGACGAGGCCGGTGCCGGCCAGCACCGTACCGTCGAAGTCCGGTTGCGCGCTCGATCCGAAGGTGTAGGCGCCGCCGTGGATCCAGACCAGTACGGGCAGCGGGCCCGCTGCCCTGGCGGGCGTCCAGATGTTGAGGCTCAGGACGTCCTCGTCGCCGGGTGACCAGGTGGGGGCGCCGGGCAGCTCGGCGGACTGGGGCGCGACGGGCCCGAACCCCGTGCAGTCGCGGACACCGGGCCACGGGGCGCGCGGGCGGGGGGCCCGGAAGCGGTTGTCGCCGAACGGCGGCTCGGCGTAAGGGATTCCGAGGACGGCCACGACGTCGTTGTGCGGTATACGTCCGCGCACCCGACCGCTTGCCGTCTCGTACACACCACTGTTCGCCAACGCGTCCCGCCTGCCCCTCGATCACCGCCCCCTGGCCGGAAGCGATGATCAGGATGGCTCACTCCCCGCGTCGACGCGAGGGGAATTCGACGGAATTGATCACGCCATCGGTCAGCCGGCCTGTCCGATGGCGCTGCGGAGCATGGCCACGGTGGTCGCCGCCGCGGCCCGCTCCGCGTCGTCCTCCGTGGCCCGCACCCGTTCCTCCAGCAGCACGACCGCCGCCTGGAGTACGCCGACGCGCACCGGAACGGACCGCATGGCGGTCAGTACGGCCGCCGCCTGTTCGGCGGGTGTGGTCCGCGCGGCCTGCGGGATGAGGGTGGTGATGCCGCGCCCGAGCGCGCGGTCACGAGGCGGCTGGGCCGCGGGTGTGGTCACCGGGGAATTCTGCCGCACCCGGCACCCCGATCGGGTCAGCGACCTGGCCGTACCGGTCCGTTCTCCCGTGCCCCCTCATGGACGCGGAGCAACAGGGCGGCCAACTGGGCGCGTTCATGGTCTGCCAGGGGCGCGAGGACATCGTCCTGCACGGCCAGCGCCTCGGACTTGAGGCTTTCCAGCAGGGCCCGGCCGGCCGGTGTGAGGGTGACCGTGACGCGACGCCGGTCGGCGGTGTCACGGGCCCGCTCCACCAGTCCGGACGCACCGAGCCCGTCCACGATCTTCACGACGTCGCTCCGGTCGATCGTGAGCCGCGCGGCGAGTTCGCGCTGCGCATGAGGACCGAAGTCGGCCAGCGCGGCGAGCACCGCCATGTGCCAGAGCCTCAGGCCGCGTTCGGCCAGCCGGTCCGCGAGCCTGCCGCGCGCCGCCTTGCCGGTCTTGGACATGAGGTAGGTCGTGAGGCCCAGAAGACTGGGAGGGGTTTCGTTCATCAGGTATATCGTAGGGCCGACCCAATGATGGGTGTGCACCTACTGAAGGAGAATCCGTGGACGCGCTGCATCCCCGCCTGCTGGTCGACCGGTTCGCCGACTGCTTCCGCTTCTACGACGCCGTACTGCCGGAGCTGATCGGTGCCGTACGGGCCAGTGGCCACGCCTCGGGGCCGTACGCCCACTGGGACGTCGAGGGCCAGGGTGTGCTGGTGCTGTTCGACCGGAGCGCGATGGCGGCGGTGGCCGGTACGAAGCACCTGCCCGCCGAGCCGCCCCCCGTCCAGGACCGGTCGATGTTCGTCCTGCGTGTGGCCGACGTCGATGCGGGGCTGGCCCTCTGCCTCGGCCACGGCGCCGAATTGACCGCACCCGCGTGCGACCGCCCGGAGTGGGGGCCGGGGCTGCGTACCGCCCATGTACGTGATCCCGAGGGGCATCTCGTGGAGCTTCAGTCCTACTGACCGGTGTCCGCCGGCATCACTTCCGCGCCCAGTCGCGCATGGCGGAGCGGGAGGAGAAGTCGGCGACGTCCTTGTCGAGCGGCCGGTCGGTGTACTGGTGGATGCGCCAGGAGGCCTTGATGCGCGGCTTGCCCGCCTTCACGTAGTCGGCGATCCAGAGTCCGTCGCCGGCGTACGACGTGGTGTCGTGGTGCAGCCAGAAGTAGCGGTTGCAGTACAGCAGGACGCGATGGTGCGGCCGCAGGCGTTTGACCTCGCGGATGAATCGGTCCTTCTCGGCGTTGCTGGCGCGGGTGCCCTCGCCGTTCTGCTCCCAGTCGACGGCGAGCAGATCACCGGCCTTCTCGGGCGCCTTGCTCAGGAAGTACTCGGCCTGCGCCGCGATGTTTCCGGGCCACAGGAAGTGGTAGAAGCCGACGACGCATTCGGCGTCGCGGGCCTGTTTCGTCTGGTCGGTCAGGCGTGGATTGACGTACGAACGGCCCTCGGTGGCCTTGATGAGGACGAAGTCCACTCCGTCCGTGTCGAACGAGGACTGGTGGGCGCTGACATCGACACCGTGCAGCATGGGCGCCGCCTTTACAATCGGGGTGCTCTGTTCCGCTTACTTTCCCTGATCGCCCGCCTCCCACCCTCACCCGAGGCACGAATGCGCGTGTGTGCCGGGGCGCACGCTCCGGCACACACGCGCTGATGGGCACACGCCCGCCGGCCGTCAGGCGTCGAATCCGGTGGAACGGCCGACCTTCTCCCAGGCGAGCACTTCGGCGCGGGAGGCGTCGAGCGCGCCGAGTACGGCGTCCGTCGCGTCGTTGCCGAGCGGCAGCCGCAGCGGGGTGTCCTCGGCGTCCAGCGCGGTCAGGATGGCCGCGGCGGCCTTGGCGGGGTCGCCTTCCTGCTTGCCGTCGGAGTCGGGCAGGCCGCTGCGGACCGGGCCGACGGAGTCCGCGTAGGCGTCCAGCGGAGCGGACTGGCGCAAGGCGCCGCCGCCGGCGAATCCGGTGCGGAAGGAGCCGGGTTCGACGATGAGGACCTTGATGCCGTGCGGGGCCACCTCGGCGGCCAGCGCCTCGGACAGGCCCTCCAGGGCGAACTTCGTCGCCGAGTAGCCGCCGACTCCGGGGAAGGTGAACCGGCCGCCCATGCTGCTCATCTGGACCACGGCGCCCGAACCGTTGCGGCGCATGTGCGGCAGCACGGCCCGGACCAGGGCCGCGGGGCCGAAGAAGTGGAGGTCCATGAGATCGCGCAGCTCGCGGTCACTGGTCTCCTCCACCGCGCCGACGAGCCCCATGCCCGCGTTGTTCACCAGCACGTCGATCCGCCCGTACCAGAGCACGGTGTCGGCGACCACGTCGGCGATGCGGGCGGTGTCGGTGACGTCGAGCTGGACGGCGACCGCGCGGTCCGGGTGTGCGGCGACGAGGGCGTCGAGTGCCTCGGGGCGGCGGGCCGTGGCGACGACGGTGTCGCCTGCGGCGAGGGCGGCCTCGGCGATGGACCGGCCGAAGCCCGAGGAGGCGCCGGTGATCAGCCAGACGCGGCCACGGGCGTTGTCGCGGGCGGGGGTGGCGGGCGCGGTGTTCATGTCCAACTCCGTTTTTTCGTGGGCGTGTTGCGGTGATCCATTTATGTCACCCGCGCCCGGGAACGGTCCAAGACATGGATTCTCCGGAGCCATAAAGACGACTTATGATCACGCCATGGAACTGCGTCAGCTGCACTACCTCACGGTGATAGCCGAGGAGGAGAACCTGGGCCGGGCCGCCCGCAGGCTCTACGTCAGCCAGCCGGCGCTCTCGTACGCGCTCAGGAGTCTGGAGACGGAGTTCGGGGTGAAGCTCTTCGACCGCCACGCGGGCGGGGTCTCGGCCACCCCGGCGGGGCGCGATGTGATCGCCGAGGCGCTACTCACCGTGCGCCAGGCCGAGCGCGTCACCGCTGCGGCCGAGCGGCACACGCGGGGCGAGACGGGGGTGCTGCGGGTGGGCTTCGAGGCGAGCGGAGCGGGCGAACTGACCACCAGGGCGCGGGCGGAGTTCGCCCGCCTCCATCCCGGGGTGCGGGTGGCACCCAAGCGCTACGACTGGGGGCAGGAGGCCGACGCGCTGCGGGACGGCCTCGCGGACGTGGCGTTCGTCTGGCTGCCCAACGACCTCGCCGGGCTGACCCACGAACCGGTGCACACCGAGCCCCGCGTCGTCGGCCTGCCCACGGGGCACCCGCTGGCGTCCCGCTCCGGCGTCTCCATCCTGGAGGTCAAGGACGAACCCCTGCTCTGGACGCGGCGGGCTCCCCGGCAGTGGGTGGACTGGTGGGCCGTCAACCCGCGCCCCGACGGGTCGGCCCCGGTCTGGGGGCCGACCAACGACAACGTCGAGGAGATGCTGGAGCAGGTGGCGCAGGGGTCCGCGATCTGCTTCGCACCCGAGAGCATGGCCCGCTACTACGCGCGCCCCGACCTGTCCTGGGTTCCGCTCACCGACGTCGAGCCGCTGCGCGTGGTCCTGGCCTGGGCGGACGGCTCGGACACCCCGCTGGTACGGGGTTTCGCCCGCGTGGTGCGTGAGCTCGCCTCGGAGGCGTAACCGCTCAGTCCGCGTCGGGGGCGGCCGGCAGGCTGTCCATGAAGGAGCTGACGGAGAACACCGCGTTCCCCGCTCCGGGCGGGCCGTAGCCGGGAGGGGAGCTGAGCCCGAACTCCTCCATCGTCGCTCGGTACGACTCCAGGAGCCGGATGTGGTACTCCAGCGGCGCCCCGTCCGGGTTGGTCCTGCCGAGCGGGGTCGTCGGCTCCGGGCACCAGGTGGTGAAGCGCGGGGTGATGCCGTGCGACATGAAGAAGCGCAGGCCCTCGGTGGTCGAGTCGATGGCTTCCTTCACCGTGGTGAAACCGAACGGCTCGGCCATCTCCACACCGGCCACGAAGTTGGGAATGACGTTGCGGGCGCCGAAGACGTCGGCGGAGTCGAGGATGCGGCGGTGCCACTCGTCACGGCCGACGTAGCGCTCCTTGCCCGGGCAGTAGAGCTCGAACAGCCGCCGGTCCCACACCTCGTAGTTGGGGTGGTAGATCTGCACCCCGTAGTCGTGGAAGCGCTGGACGTCGGCCTTGGGCAGGGCCTGGGCGACGACCTTCCCGATCCAGCGGCCCGGGAAACGCTCCTCGATGGCCTTGGCGTACTGGCCGTAGAAGTCCGCCTCGTCCCGGCCCCCGATGTGCGAGGTGATGGCGCCGCCGGTGAGGGTGTACGCGGTGGAGGTCTTCGCCGTGTCGTACCGGTCGATGATCTCCAGCGCCTCCAGCACCTCCTCGACGGGCTTCACCCCGGTGTACGGGCGGCCCGCCGCCTTGTGCTGGCGCCAGTTGTGGTTGATGTCGCAGTACTGGCACTCCTCCTTCGCGCCGAAGTACTGGCAGACGCGGAAGACGGTGAGGTAGACGAGGTAGCCCCACTGGATCGTCGGGGCGACCTCCATCACGGACTTCCCGTTGGCCAGCGTGTGCCGGTAGTAGTCTGGCATCGGGGGCAGGCCGACGTCGGAGATGCGCCTGCCGTCGAGGTAGAGCCCGAGCATCCCGTCCGCGTCCGCCGCGACGCGGTACGGGGACGCGGGGTTGACGCGCACCGAGACGACGGTGCGCCGCAGCTCGTAGGGGCCGCCGGTGAGCACGATCTCCTCCGGCGGGCGGCGCAGGGCGGCCGCGCCCAGCTCGGGCAGGGTCCCGTGGTCGAAGGAGAAGATGAAGTACGACTTCGGCTTGACGTCACCGCCCTCGTTGTCGCTGAGCGCGGACTCGTCGAAGGCGACGCCGCCGCGCAGCAGGTCTTCCTTGATGACGGCCTCGCGCGGCACGTGCGGGAACTGCTCCATCAGCCGTTCGACGAGCCGGGTGCGGTCTGCGCTGCCGGGCTCGGTGCGGCTGGGATCGGTACGGCTGGGCATGTGCGGGCTCCTCGGTCGGTCGCCGGCGTGTTCCGGATGCGACGTCTGTGCAACGAACCACGGCCGTGGGGCGTTCTCGTCCCCGCTGCCGGATGCGTCACTCCCCGCTTCCTGATCCTATGTGACCGGTCAGTAAGGTGTGGGGGCGGGAGCCCGTCGGCCGTGCGGCCGGTCCGACGCCCGGTCGTGACCGCAGCCGGCCGCGGAACGGAAGTGCTCCATGCCCCGCACCATGTCCGTGTCGGACAGCATCGTCGTGCACACCGGACCGCTGGAGGTGTACGCCCGGCTGAGCGACCCCACGGCCATGGGCCGCTGGAGCCCGGAGAACCTCGGCGCACGGGTGCGGGGGGACCGCCGGGAGGCGTACGTCGGCATGGTCTTCGACGGCCGCAACAAGCGGGGCCCGGTCAGCTGGACGACGCGGTGCACGGTGACGGCGGCCGATCCGGGCAGGCGGTTCGCGTTCCGGGTCCACGCGATCGGTGCGCGGCGGCCGTTGCTGCGCGGGCCGATCGCCACGTGGGAGTACCGCTTCGAGGCGGTGGAGGGCGGCACCCGGGTCACGGAGACCTGGACGGACGACCGCCGCGCCTGGCCGGACGTCGTGGCCGGCGCCTTCGACCGGGTGGCCACCCGGGGGCACACCTTCGCCGTGTTCCAGCGCCGCAACATCCGCACCACGCTCGAACGCCTCAAGGCGGCGCTGGAATCCCCGGAAGGCTGACGGGTCACGCCGTCCAGTGCGCGGGGCGGCCGAGCGGCGACGGGAGCCGGGTGGTGCCGCTCCCCCGGGCCGCGTTCACCTGCGCCTGCGTCAGGAACAGCGCCCCGGTCAGGTCGGCGCCCGACAGGTCCGCGTCCCGGAAGTCCGCGCCGATGAGGTCCGCGAGGCGCAGGTCCGCGCCGGCGAGGTCCGCCGCGATGAGGTAGGCGCCGCGCAGATCGGCGCCCCGCAGGTCCGCCTTCCTGAGCCGGGCGCCCATGAGGTCGCCGCCCCGGTGGCTGCGCCGCTTGCGACCGGGGGCCGTGGCGCGCACTAGTTCGCTCACGCGTCCGAGGAGCACGGCGACCTCGCCCCGGTGGGCGGCCACGTCGAGCTCCACCAGGGCCGGGGCGTCGAGGCGGGTCAGGGCCTCGGTCGCTTCGAGCGTGCGCCGGATCTCGCCGCGCAGGGGGCGGGCGGGGGCGAGGGCGGCCGCCTCGGTCAGGTACCAGAGCAGCTCGTGGAGTTGCCGGACGACCGGGAAGACCTCGAACATCTGCTGCGCGGTCTCCGGTGCGGCGCGCCAGTCCCGGCCGCCGAAGATGTCCACGGACACCTTCTGACCGGCCCCGAAGCAGTCGTAGACGGTGCAGCCGGGGAAGCCCTCGGTGCGCAGCCGGGCGTGGACGCCGCAGCGGAAGTCGTCCCGGAGGTTCCGACAGGGTGTGCCCGCCGCCTTGTTGACGGCGAAGTCGGCGGAGCGCGTGAGCGTCAGCGCGACACAGCACAGGGCGAAGCAGTTGCCGCAGTCGGCGCGCAGAGTGTCACGGCCGTCTCCGTCCTGGCGGTCGGTGCCGGAGGGCCGGTCGGTGTCGGGCACAGGGATGGATCCTTCGGGGCGCGGTGTTCGTGAGCAGCACCGGAGCCTATCGGTTAGGTGTGCGGTCCGCCGTTGTCGGTGGGGCGGCGCACACTGGCGGGAGTGCGGTACGGCGATGGAACGGAGGCGACGCGGATGCGCGACGGGGCGGGGAGCGGGTTCGAACCGGCGACCGGGGACGGCCCGCCGGCCCCCGGGGAGGCCGAGGTGCGCGCCGCTTCGGTGCGGTCGGCGCTGGCCGGGCTGCTGCAGATCAGGCGGCTGGCGAACAGCGGCCCGGGCGACCCGGAGTCGGTGCCCGCGCCATGGGAACGGCACCGCCCGGTACGGGCCGTGGCCCTGGCCCTGGAGGCCGCGGGGCTCCCCGCCTCGGCCGTCGGCCCGTCAGGAGAGCGTACGGCGAAGGGTTACCGGGTGACGGCGGGGGCATCGCCGGACACCGTACGGGTGGAGTGGCTGGGGCCGGCCCGGAGCGGGGCGGCGTACGAGGAGGAGGGCGAGCTGACCAGGTGCGCCGCGGCGCTGCGGGAGTTGGGCTGGACCGCGCTGCTGTACCGGGGGCCGCGCGGTCGCCGGTTCCTGGAGGTCGAGCCGCCGACGGGTCGGCCGGACGGCCGATAGCCGCCGTGCCGTGCCGCTCGCCGGACGGCGTTGTCAGACCCATGGGGGATGCTGGTGGGATCCGACACCTCTGACCTGGAGATGCTGAGATGCACAAGGACGAACTCGCGGCGGCGCAGGCGTACGTCCGTTTACTGGAAGCCACCCGGGCGGCCCTCTCCGACCCGGACGACGCCCCGCTGTACCTGCCGTTGCTCACCTCGCCGATGGAGGAGGCGGACGGGGCGCTCCGGCGCGCCGGGTTCGCCGGCAACGAGACGCGGTTCTTCGAGCTGGTCGGTTCGCTCCGGCCGAGTCTGACGGGCAGCGGCCACTGACCTGAGGGGAGGGGCGGGCCCGATGCCTCAGCCTGCCCCGGGAAGTGGTGCGAGGCCGAGTTCGCGGTCGCCGAGGGGCGTGAAGTGGCGGGCCACGTCCTCGGCGGTGACCTGGGCGAGCTCGGAGGGTTTCCACTTGGGGTCGCGGTCCTTGTCCACGATCTGGGCGCGGACGCCCTCCACCAGGTCGGGGCCCGCGAAGGCGGCGGTCGAGACGCGGTACTCCTGGTCGAGGACCGCTTCGAGCCCGCCGAGGCGGCGCGCCCGGCGCACGGCTTCGAGCGTCACCTTGAGCGAGGTGGGCGCCTTGGCCAGGATGGTCGCCGCGGCCTGTTCGGCGGCCGGATCCCCGTGGCCGGCGAGGCGGTCGACGATCTCCTCGACCGTGTCCGCCGCGTAGCAGGAGTCGATCCAGGCCCGGTGGGCGGCGAGCCCGCCGCCGGGTGCGGGGCGGGCGTGGTCCTCGACGGCCGTAATGACGGCCTCGGGGGTCGTGCACCGGGCCAGGGCGGCGACGAGGGCGGCGAGCCCGTCGGCGGGCACGAAGTGGTCGGCGAGTCCGCAGAGCAGCGCGTCGGCCGCGCCGACGGGCTCCCCGGTGAGCGCGAGGTGCGTGCCGAGTTCCCCGGGTGCGGCTCCCAGCAGGTAGGTTCCGCCGACGTCCGGGACGAACCCGATCCCGGTCTCCGGCATGGCGATGCGTGAGCGCTCCGTGACGATCCGGACGGAGCCATGGGCGGAGACTCCGACTCCGCCGCCCATCACGATGCCGTCCATGAGAGCGACGTACGGCTTGGGGAAGCGGGCGATCCGTGCGTTGAGCCGGTACTCGTCCCGCCAGAAGTCCAGCGAGGCGCTCCCCCCGGCCAGGGCGTCGTCGCGGACGGCACGGATGTCGCCGCCCGCGCACAGGCCGCGCTCCCCCGCGCCGGTGAGCAGCACGGCGACGACGGCCTCGTCGCTCTCGGCCGCGTCGAGGGCGCCGGCCATGAGCCGCACCATGGCGTGGTTGAGCGCGTTCAGGGCGCGGGGCCGGTTGAGCGTGAGGTGGCGGACGCGTCCTTCGGTGTGCAGCAGGACGGGGTCCTCGTGGTTCATGCGTGCGCTCCGCTCAGCCCGGGTGCCGTGCCGTCCGCCGGTCGGGGGACGATCTTCCGCTGCCATTGTGCGCGGGCCCCGGAGGGAGGGGCGGTGCGGGGTGGTTTCCGCTGTGGCAGGCGCGCCGGACCGGCCGGACAATTGAGGCACGCCGTACGGCGGACCCGCCGGACGATCCCCGGAGCTGGAATGACCGATGAGAACCGGCCACCGGTCGTCCCCGGACCGGACGGCCGGCCGGAGGGCAGGACGCCGGCCGGCGAGACCGGGACGGCGGAGCGGCTCGCCCTGAACCGGACGGGCAGTTTCGAGTGGGACCTCGAAACCTGGACTCTGGACGTGGACGAGGCCGGTCTGCTGGTCCTCGGTCTGGACCCGGACGCGTTCGACGCGCGCCCGGAGTCCCTGGCGGAGCTGCTGGACCCCGAGGAGCGTGCTCGCGTGGGCATGGCGACGGACGAGGCGCTGAAGGGCGAGGGCAGCTCGTACAGCGTCCACTTCCGGATTCCGCTCGCCGACGGCCGGGACCAGTGGACGCACGTCCAGGGGCGCATCCTGCGCGGTGGGCACGGGAAGGCGCGCCGGGTGATCGGTCTGGTGCGGGACGCGACGGCCGAGGTCACCCATTCGGACTTCGTGCTGGAGCTGGAAAGACGCCGGCGCCGCCATACCGACATCGTTGAACGTACAACGAGCGCCTTGTCGCGTGCGGTGACGGTGGACGATGTGACCGCCGCCCTGACCGGCCCCGGGGGGCTTGCGCGGCTGGGTGCGGACGGACTGGCGCTCGGGCTGCTGGACAACGCGGCGCTCGACGTCATCGCGCTGAGCGGTGAGTCCCTGGAGGTCCTGGAAGACCTGAGTCCGGGCCGCCTCGACCCGACGTTTCCGCTGGCCGACACCGTGCTCAGCGGGCGCCCCCGCTTCGTCGGCTCGCTGGCGGCGCTGACGCGGCGCTATCCGGTGCTGGAGCCGTACGTGGGCCGGCTGAGGTTCCAGGCGGCGGCCTATCTGCCGCTCGTCGCCCAGGCGAGGACGCTCGGCGGTCTGGCCCTCTTCTACCGGCAACGCACCGCCTTCACCGCCGATGAGCGCAATCTCTGCCGGGGGCTCGCCGCCATCGTCGCCCAGTCCCTCCAGCGGGCCAAGCTGTTCGACGAGGAACGCGAGTTCGCGACCGGGCTGCAGGCCGCGATGCTGCCGCGCCGCATCCATGACATCGAGGGCGGCGAGATCGCGGTCCGGTACCACGCGGCGTGGAGCGGCCGCCAGGTCGGCGGTGACTGGTACGACGTGATCGCCCTGCCCAAGGGGCGGTTCGGGATCGTGGTGGGTGACGTCCAGGGGCACGACACGCACGCGGCGGCGATCATGGGACAGCTGCGGATCGCGTTGCGCGCGTACGCCGCCGAGGGGCATCCGCCCTCGACGGTGCTGGCCCGCGCCTCGCGGTTCCTCGCCGAGCTGGACACGGACCGGTTCGCGACGTGCGCCTACGCCCAGGTCGATCTGGGGAGCGGGACCGTCCGTGTCGTGCGCGCCGGCCATTTCGGGCCGCTGATCCGGCACATGGACGGCCGGGTCGGCAGCCCTCGGGTGCGCGGCGGCCTCCCGTTGGGCATCTCGACCGACTTCGGCGACGAGGAGTACCCGGAGACCCGGCTAGACCTGGTGCCGGGCGAGACGCTGGTGCTGTACACGGACGGGCTGGTGGAGGAGCCGGGCGCCGACATCGACGCGGGAGTGCGCACCCTCATCACCGAGGTCAGCGCGGGCCCGGCGGGCGCCGAGGCGCTGGCCGACCATCTGTCGGACCGGCTGTGGGAGCGGTGGGGTTCCGGTGACGACGTCGCCCTGCTGGTGCTGCGCCGCAGCCCGGACCCGGGGTCGCCCCGGGCACCGAGGCTGCACCAGTACATCCACCAGGCGGACCCGGAGGGCCTGTCCGAGGCCCGGACCATCGTGCGCCAGGCCCTGACCGACTGGGACATGGCGGAACTGGCCGACGACGCCGAGCTGGTGACCGGGGAGCTGCTGGTGAACGTGCTGCTCCACACGGAGGGCGGGGCCGTCCTGACCCTGGAGGTGCTGCCCGAGCCGGTTCGCCGGGTGCGGCTCTCCGTGCAGGACCGCTCCAGCGCCTGGCCTCGCCGCCGGTCACCGGGCGAGACCGCGACATCGGGCCGGGGGCTGCTGCTGCTCGACGCCGTCTCCACGCGCTGGGGCATCGAGCCGCGGGGCGAGGGCAAGGCGGTCTGGTGCGAGATCGGACCGGGGGCACCGCCCACCACGCCACCCGTGCACCGGCACGCCGCCGGACCGCCCGGGGTGCGAGGTGGCGGCACTCAACGGTGAGGGGCGCACCGCCACGTCGCGCGTGACGGTACGCCCCCCTGCCGGGGGGGGGGGGGGGGGGGGGGGGGGGGGGGGGGGGGGGGGGGGGGGGGGGGGGGGGGGGGGGGGGGGGGGGGGGGGGGGGGGAGGGGGGGGGGGGGGAGGGGGG
>NZ_JBMNDO010000020.1:0-68473 GCF_052542855.1 Streptomyces sp. SAS_281 | reverse complement strand
GCTCTGCGCGTCCGGGCGGCGCGGAGTGCGTCAGTGCTGTGCGGTGCGGCGCTTGCGCACCGACCACATGATGCCGCCGCCGGCCAGCAGCACGGCGACGGCCGCACCGCCGATGATCGGCGTGGACGACGAGGAACCGGTCTCGGCGAGGTCCGGCGAGCTGGGGCTCGGCGTCGCCGCCGCAGGGGCGGCCGACGACGGAGCGGACTCGCTCGGCGTGTCCGCCGGGTTGGGAGCCGCCGTGGTCGGCTTCTCGGACGGCTTCGTCTCGGTCGGGCTCGGCGAGGACTTCGACGGCGGGGTGCCCTCGCACACAGGCACCTGCTTGGTCTCGTCCTCCGAGAACCGGTCGCCGTCCCCGGCCTTGACGACGAGGCGCACGTTCAGGGGCTGGTCGTGCTCCGGCAGCGCGAGCTTCTTGTCGAAGCCCTCGCCGAACTTCTCCGTCGGCAGCAGGTCCTTGCCGTCGACGGTCACGGTCACCTCGTTGGTGACACCGGCGTTGTACTGAGTGAGGTGCAGGCTCACTTCGTCACAGGTCACGTCCCAGGTGGGGGTGTGAGCTGCGGCCGGACCGGCGGTGAGGACCGCGCCGGAGAGGCCGACCACCGCGGCGGCGACGAGAGTTCCCGCTGCGCGCCACGATCTCCTGGGTATGGTCATGGATATTTCCTCCGCAGATGTTTCGCGCCCGTATGGGCGGTGCAGCGCACAGTACTGCCCCCCTCCCGCCTGTGTGCACCCGCCCCTCAGCCGATTCTGTGCCCCAACCGCGCCCACATCGTCGTTGGTTGGGACATGCCGGACACGGACCGGCGCCGCGCGGCCGGTCCCGGCGTCCCGCCCCGCCTTCAGAGGCGGCGGTGCATGATGTGCAGCCCCACGAAGCCCTCGACCGGGTGGTCGAATCCTTCGGGCAGGGTGCCCAGGATGTCGAAGCCCATCGATCTGTACAGCTTCACCGCGTGGGTGTTGGTCTCCACCACCGCGTTGAACTGCATGGCCCGGTACCCGGCCGTGCGCGCCCAGTCGATGGTGTACTCGCACAGGGCGCGTCCGACGCCCTTCCCGGAGTGCCGGGGGTCGACCATGTAACTGGCGCTGGCGATGTGCGATCCGTTGCCCATGTGGTTCTTGTTCATCTTCGCCGTGCCGAGGACGGTTCCGTCATCGGTGACCGCGACGACGGTCCGGTGGGGCGGCTCGAGAAGCCACCAGCCGGCGGCGTCTGCCTCCTGGAGGTCGAGGGGGTAGGTGAAGGTCTCGCCGGCGGCGACGATGTCGTGGAAGAACGGCCAGATGGCGGGCCAGTCCTCGGAGGTGGCTTCCCTGATCAACATGGCGCACACCATGCCCTGCCCGCCCTGCCGATCACCAGGCATTATCCGGAGTGCCCCGCACCGGTCCGCCCTCCGGCCCGCCGGCGCCCACCGGGCCGTACCGCATGCGGCGCGCCGCCCAGCGGGGGGCCGGCGGAACCCCAGCCCCCGGGCCGCTCGCCCCCGCAGCCGGGCCGGCAGCCCCGGCGGGCCCCCGGGCCGGACAGCGGTGGACGGAACCGGCGTTGCAGCCTCCGGTCCGGACTCGACAGGCTCGCCGGGCGTCGCCGCCCCGCCGGACTCTCGGAGCCGTGCCGAGGCGGCCGCCCCGGCGAGCGCACCGTCCGCCGCATCCGCCCATCCGTCACCGGGCCGTGGCGCCGGCCGCGCCTCCCGGGCGGCGTCCAGCTCCGTGATCAGGCTGATCCGGCGCCAGAGGATCTCGTCCGGTTCGTCAGCCGGCATCAGCCGCGCCATTGTCTCGCGGCCGGCGACCGATCCTCGTCGTCCGAACACCGGCTCCGGCCTGACCCGGGTGAAGTGGGCCCGTTCGTACGGGTCGTCCACCGCCTCCGCCAGCTGGACCGGGTCCAGGCCCTGGGCGACGATCGCCGCGCGCACCCACGGATCTTCGGCGAGGGCGAGCAGGCGCTCGATCCGGCGGGAGCGCCAGTTGCGCGGCCGCCGGTCGGCTCCGCCGTCCAGCCGGCTGCGGAGCCAGGGTGGGCTGTCGCCCACCAGGAGCTCGGGCCATCGGACGGCCATCGCTTCGAGCTCCTGGGCGAGATAGACCCACACCACCGCCCGGTAACGGTTGAGATGGAAGGCGACGGGCGTGAGGCATCCGGCCCGGGCGAGCCGGGTGAACCGGGCCGGGCTGATCCCCAGCAGTCGGGCCCCCTCGGCGGTCCCCACCGTACGCACCCGTTCGCGCAGCACGCCCGGAAAGCCGCCCTGGGCCCGCAGACGCTCGATCTCGGCGCGGCCGATCCTGGGCCGGCCGTCCGGTCCGCTCCTCACCCGGACCGCTCCCAAGTACACGGCGAGGTCGAACTCGTGCCGCTTGAGGCCGAGTTCCGTCGCGGCGCGAGCCGCACCGAACGTACCCCCGCCCTCGTCACGCACGGTGGCGGGTGCCGGCGCCCCTCCAGGATCCGATTCGGTCCTGAACGCCCCGTTCCGTAGCTGATCCGTCGTCGCCATGACGTCACTCCCCCCGCAACTCGCTATCACTCTCTGCAATCAGAGTAGTCCGGGGCAGCCAACCGCCGCCGAGCCTGTGGACAACTCCACGGACCCGGCGGCGGCCGGAGCGCGTCGGGCCGGGCTGTCAGAGCCGGCGGTCCCCCTCGCTCCCGTCCTGCCGTGAGTCCACGCCGAGGTGCTGCCCCACCCGGTTGACCAGAAGCGTCATCTCGTACGCCACCTGACCCACGTCCGACTCCGCCTCACTGAGCACGCACAGGCAGCTGCCCTCCCCCGCCGCCGTCACGAAGAGCAGTGCCTCGTCGAACTCCACCATGGTCTGGCGTGCCCTTCCGGCGCGGAAGTGCCGGCCGGACCCACGGGCCAGGCTGTGCAGCCCCGACGAGACGGCCGCCAGGTGCTCGGCGTCCTCACGGGCGAGCCCGGTGCTGGCACCGGTCACCAGACCGTCGTTCGACAACACCAGGGCGTGCCGTATGTGCGCCACCCGCTTGGTGAGATCGTCCAGGAGCCAGTCGAGTCCCCTGTCCATCGCCATTCTGTTTCCTCCCCGTTCACGCGTTCCCCGTGCCTCACTCGTGGGCAAGCCTTGCGCACGGGTCACGTAGGGGCAAGCACCCCGCTCCCGTCACCGGTCGGGAAGCAGCCACCGCCGCTCAGCCGTAGGAGAGGTTCTCGCACGGGTCGTCGTCCGCCGACCTGGCCTCGTCGGCGACCGCCGCCGGCACCTCCGGAGTGGCGGACGCGGCGTCGGGTGCCGCCGACGGCCGGTCCGCGTAGTCCTGTCCGACGGTGACCTGGATCCCGCTTCCCGCATCGCCGGACTCGGTGATCCGCGCGCCGGGGAGGAGCGCGGCCGTGGTGCGGGCCTCGTCCCGCAGGCCGGGGCCGTACGCGACGACGGTCCCGGAGCGGGTCTGGTCCTGCGCGGTGGCCGTAGCGGTGACGGTGAAGCCGTGTGCGCGCAGGAGCCCGGCCGCCCTGGCCGCGAGTCCGGGCACCGTGGTGCCGTTGTAGACGGCGACCTGGACGCCCGTACCCGAGACGGTGGACCGCGAGGGCTTGGGAGACGCGGCGGGGCCCGCTTCGGCGTCGAGGGGACGGTCGGCCTTCAGCGCTGCCCAGAGGGCGTCGGCGTCCGGCTCCACGACCGCGACGCGCTCGCCCTCGTACCGCCAGGGAACGGTGACGAACTTGGTGTTGTGCAGGTCGATGTTCTTCATCGAGAGGGCGAAGGAGAGCAGCTTGTCGGCCGAGCCGAGCCCGGGGTCGACGGTCATCGCGTCGGTGGCGGCGTCGGCCAGCGGCAGGAGGGTCGTGGGGTTCATGCCGCGCGACTTGATCTTCTTGACCAGGGAGGCGACGAACGCCTGCTGCCTCTTGATCCGCCCTATGTCGGAGCCGTCACCGATACCGTGGCGCAGCCTTACGTAGTCCAGGGCGCGTTGGCCCGAGACCGTCTGCGGGCCCTTCTCGAAGACGAGGGTGCCCCGGGTCGTGCGCTTGGGGTTCAGGTCGCGCTGGTACACGTCGTTCGGCAGGCACACCGGCACTCCTCCGACGGCGGAGGTCAGCGCGGAGAACCCCGCGAAATCGATGACGACGGTGTGGTCGACGCGCAGCCCGGTCAGGTGCTCGACAGTGTTCTGGGTGCACGCCGGGTTGCCCTCGGCGGTCTCGCCCACCGAGAACGCCCCGTTGAACTGGCTGTGCCGGCGTGGGGCGGTCCAACTGCCGTCGGGCTTCCGGCAGGACGGGATGTCGACCATGGCGTCACGGGGAACGGACACGGCCACAGCGTGTTCACGATCGGCGTAGACGTGCAGCAGGAGCACGGTGTCGGAGCGGCCGACCTCGCCGGTGGCTCCGCCCAGTCCCTTGTTCTTGCCCGACCGGGTGTCCGACCCGATGACGAGGACGTTCTGTCCGCCGGAGGAACCGGGGGGCCGGTCGCCGGAGACGCCGTCGGCGCTGAACGTGTCGATGCTGCCGGTCAGTTTCAGATACCCCCAGCCGATCCCGGCGACCAGCAGGACGAGGAAGGACAGTGCGGACACCGCCGTCCGCCGCAGTCGGCTCCCCCTCCTCCCCGCCCCTGTCGCTCTGTTCCTGCTTGCCATGGGCCACCCCGTTCGTACGGCTGCCGCGTGGGCCCGCCTCCCGGCGGCACCCGTACGGTCGTGCAGTTGTGCGGTTTTCTGGTCGTGATGTGCGGTGGCTTCGTATGCCTCCGGACGTGACCATCGTCAGTCGGATCCCCTCTCCCCACAGCGCCACCGGAAACATTGACCGGAAGACACCGTGAGGCGGCGGGGCAGAGGGCGTCTTCTTCGCCCGCCCCCGCGGTGAATCGGGCCGGACGCCGCCCGCGCCCTGGGCAAATCCTCGCGTTTCCTGAAGAGTGAGGGGACAGCCGCCGTCCGTTCCGGGCGGCGGCCGGACCGCGACCGGCGGGAACCCGCGGACGGCGGTCGGTGAACCACTGGATCATTGGAGGAAGTTCATGGGTGTGACCCTGGCCAAGGGCGGCAACGTCTCCTTGTCGAAGGAGGCGCCCGGCCTGACCGCGGTGACGGTCGGCCTGGGCTGGGACGTACGCACGACGACCGGGGCCGACTACGACCTCGACGCCAGTGCGCTGCTGTGCGCGGATCACGGAAAGGTGGTCTCCGACCTGCACTTCGTCTTCTACAACAACCTCAACAGCCCTGACGGCTCCGTCCAGCACACCGGGGACAACCTGACGGGTGAGGGCGACGGCGACGACGAGTCCATCAACGTGAATCTGTCGGCGGTCCCCGCCGACATCGCGAAGATAGTCTTCCCGGTCTCCATCCATGACGCGCAGAGCCGGGGGCAGAGTTTCGGCCAGGTGCGCAACGCGTTCATCCGCGTCGTGAACCAGGCCAACGGTGTGGAGCTCGCCCGGTACGACCTCAGCGAGGACGCTTCGACGGAGACCGCGATGGTGTTCGGCGAGCTGTACCGGCACGGCAGCGAGTGGAAGTTCCGCGCGGTCGGCCAGGGGTACGCCTCCGGTCTGGCCGGCATCGCGAAGGACTACGGCGTGAACGTCTGAGGGTGGCCGCCCACCGGCCCGGCCCCGCGTCAGCGGTGGCCGGCCCGGCTCCGTCCGGCCGCCCGGACGTCAATCGGAGTGCGCCGGCTCCCCCGCACGCCCGGTACGGCTGATGACGCTCGGCCACCACGCCCTGGGCCCGATGTCCACGACCAGCGCGGGCGCCAGCAGCGACCGGACCACCAGCGTGTCCAGCAGGACACCGAAGGCCACGATGAAGGCGATCTGCGCCAGGAACGCGAGCGGGATCACGATCAGCGCGGCGAAGGTGGCCGCCAGCACCACGCCCGCCGACGTGATGACTCCGCCGGTGCTCACCAGGCCCCTCAGCATGCCCCGACGCGCCCCGTGCTCCAGCGCCTCCTCGCGAACCCGCGACATCAGGAAGATGTTGTAGTCGACGCCGAGGGCCACCAGGAACACGAATCCGTACAGGGGCACCGAGGCGTCCGTACCACTGAAGCCGAAGGCGTGCTCGAAGACCAGGGCCGAGACCCCCAGGGTCGCCAAGAAGTTGAGGCCGACGGTGGCCACCAGCAGCACCGGCACCAGGACCGACCGCAGCAGGCCCATCAGAATCAGCAGGATGATGACGAGCACCACCGGAACGATGATGTTCCGGTCGCGCTCGGCGGTGCGCTGGGTGTCGTACTGCTGGGCCGTGTAGCCCCCGACGAGCGCGTCCGCCCCGGGGACGGCGTGGACGGCGGTACGCAACCGCTTCACGGTCTCCGTCGCCCCGTCGCTGTCCGCCGCGTCCTTCAGTGTGACGTCGACGCGGACCCGGCCGTCGACCACGAGCGGCTTGCCCCCGCCGGGCCGGCCCGAGGCCGTGACGGGCGCGGCGGAGGCCACCCCCGGTGTCGCCTCGGCGGCCTCGGTGACCTCGTCGGCCCGGCCGGCCTCGGCGATGACGACGGCCGGGTTCCCGGAGCCGCCCGGGAAGTGCTTGCTCAGCGTGGCCTGGGCGGATACGGAGGGGGCGTCGTTCACGAAGGTCTCGTCCAGCGGTACGCCGTGGGACTCCAGGCTGGGGGCGAACGCGGCGCAGGCGACCAGGAGGACAGCGCAGGAGAGCCACACCTTGCGCGGGGCCCCGTCGACGCGCGCGGCGACCCGGCGCCAGATCCCGTGCCCGCCGGCCGCCTCGTCCACGGGGCGCGGCCTGGCCGGCCAGTACGCCGCCCGGCCGCACAGGACGAGCACGGCGGGCAGGAAGGTCATCGTGCTCAGCACCGCGCAGACGATGCCGATCGCGCCGACGGGCCCCAGGGCGCGGTTGTTCGTCAGGTCGCTGAGCAGCAGCGCGAGCAGCCCGAGTGCCACCGTGGCGGCGCTCGCGACGATGGCGCCGAAGGAACGGCGGAGCGCGGCCAGGGCGGCTGTCGTCCGGTCGCCGTGGAGCGCCAGTTCCTCCCGGAAGCGCGCGGTCAGCAGGAGCGCGTAGTCGGTGGCCGCACCGATCACGAGGATGGACAGGATGCCCTGGACCTGGCCGTCCACGCGGACGACGTCGTGGTCCGCGAGGACGTAGACGATGGCGCAGGCCAGCGCGAGGGCGAAGACGGCGCTGATGATGATCAGGAAGGGCAGCAGCACGCTGCGGTAGACCAGCAGCAGGATCACGAGGACGGCGGCGAGCGCCACCCCGAGCAGGAGCCCGTCGATACCGGCGAACGCGTCCTTGAGGTCGGCCTGGGTGGCCGCGGGTCCGGCGATCCCGGCGGTCGTGCCCGTCACCGAACCGGCGGCGTCGCGCACCCGGTCCAGGGTGTCCGGGAGCTCGTCGCCGAGGTCCGAGCGCAGTTGCACGACGCCCGACAGGGCCTCGCCGTCCTCGGACGGCAGCGCGGGTGACGGTGTGCCGACCACGCCGGGCTTCCCGGCCAACGAGGCCAGCGCACGGGTCGCGGACGCGCGGGCGCTGTCCGGAAGTGCCCCGTCGTCGCCGGTCCAGACGACGACGGCGGGCACGGTCCCGGACCGCTGGAACGCCTTCTGCTCGTCCGCGACCTGGGTCGACTCGGCGCTGCGCGGCAGGAACGCCGCCCGGTCGTTGGTCGCCACCTCGCCGAGCTTTCCGGCGTACGGGCCGAGTGCCCCGCCGATTCCGAGCCAGACGACCAGCAGGGCTACGGGGACGAGCCAGCGGACTACGCGGTACCTCGGTGGGGGCTTGGGCTTCATCGCTTCCTCAGGGATCGGCACATGACACACATGACCCGGAGTCTCTCGGTCATTCATTATCTCAATGATTGAGAGATATTACTGTAGAGGTATGCGCACCGCAGACGAGACCCCGGACAGAGACGTGGACGACGGGCCCACCGGCCTCCAGTCGTTCGCCGTGCTGCTGCGCCGTATGAACGGCGAGTTCAACCGCATCGCACATGAATTCGCCCAGGCCCAGGGTCTGCACCCGACGGACGTGCAGGCCCTCGTCGCCATCCTCGACGCGGACCGCGGCGGGGGCGACCGCGCCATGACGCCGGGGCGGCTTCGTGCACAGCTGGATCTCACCTCGGGGGCGGTGACCGCCTGCCTGGACCGGCTGGAACGCGCGGGACACATCCGGCGGGTACGGGACAGCAGCGACCGGCGCGTGGTGCACGTGCATTACGCGGCCGCCGCGAAACATGTGGCCCGGGCCTTCTTCAAGCCGTTGGCAGCGGGCACGGACGCGGCGCGCAGGCAGTTCGCCGAAGATGAGCTGCAGGTCGTGATCCGCTTCCTGGAGGCGATGAACGAGGAGCTGGCCCAGCTCCGTCGCGCCGAACCGCGCGCGTAGGGCCGGTGCCCGCGGTCACTCCGCGGCCGCCTCCGGCCGAGCGGGATCACGGACCGGGCAGCCGCGCACGCCGGGGGTGGGAAACGTTCCCAGGGCCGCCACCTCGTATCCCCCGGGATAGCCCTTGATCTCCGGATTCTGGCGCGCGTAATGCGGCGTGGTGCGCGGCGGCAGCAGGCGTACGGCGCGTGCGCGCAGTCGCAGCGCGCCCCGGGTGAGGCTCCGGGCCGCTGGTGCCGGACGCGCGTAGCGGAAGGCGCGCAGCAGCGCGTCGTCCAGGAGCGCGAGACTGGCGCCGCGTACCAGTGGCGCGAGGGGGCGAGGGTACCAGGAGGCCATCAGGTCCAGCGTGGCGTCGGAGACCGAGCGCGCGGCCTCGTCCCAGCCGAAGTGGGCGTCCTCGTAGGTGTCGAGGGTGCGCTCGAAGTCCTCGTACGTCTGCGGCAGATCCCTGATCCCCATGCGTGCGCCGAGCGTCCTGTAGTACGCGGCGAACGCGCGCAGCTCGTGGTCGCACAGCCGGCGCCAGCCGTAGGCGTCGAGCCACCGCTTCGGGGTGACGACGAAGGTGCACAGGACATAGCGCATGTCGTCGTTGCTGATGTCGTAGGCGGCGTGCATCCGGTTGATGCGACGGAGGGCGGTGCGCCCCGGATCGCTGTCGAAGCCGTGCTCGACGACGGTGTCCAGGAGCAGCGCGGTGTCGTCGTACCGCTTCTGTGAACGAACCGTCAGTTCGGCCGTGTCGGCGAGGAGGCGGCCGATGCTGGGGACGGCATAGGTGCGGTAGAGGGCGAGTTCGAGGGCGCGGGTGATGTCCCAGGGGAACTCGTAGCTGACGGTGATCCGGTAGATCTCCAGGAAGTCCCGCTCCGGATCGAGGCGTTGGATCTCCTTCAGCCGGTCGTAGCGCTTCACCGCACCGTCCCCCTTGTCCAGGTCGAGTGTCCCAGCCTACGTCCGGGGGCAAGACGGTGAGTAGCGCGACGCACGCGCGTCGACGTGTTGACGCACTGACGGAAGGCGGGGTCCCCATGACCGCGATATTCGGCGTTCTGCGCAGAGCCGTGACCACGGGCCGCAGGGCCGGCCGCCCTGCGGTGGTCCCCGCGGCGGCCGGGCGCAGGCAGCACAACCTCTTCGATGCGGCGGCCGTGTTCGTCGCGGCGTCGGCCGAGGACGACGAGGAACGGATGGACGAGGCGAGCGGCTGGGTGTCGCCGGAGCAGCTCTCCTTCGGCGTCAGCGAGCTGGCCTGCCGGGCGGTGATCGCACTGGCCCGCGAACGGAACGAATCGCCGCAGGTGGTGGCACGGGAACTGCTCGGCCTGTCCGACGCCTGATCCGGGCGGCGCGGAGGGGACGCTCCCATGGGACATCCGTCCTCGTCAGGGCCTCGACGGCGGGGTTACCCACTGGTTAGGGTGCGCCGACGGAAACCATGACGGACGAGGAGAACGCAGTGACCGGGACGGACGACGCAGTCGCCGACGACGACGCGCTGTATGTGCTGACCGCGGTCCTGCTGACGCCCGCGCAGTTCCCGAGCGTGCTCGGCGACGACTATCCGGCGGCGTGCGCGGCGCTGGCCCTGGAGCCGTACGCCGAGGGGTACGGGCTGGTCCTGGGCCAGGACTCCGACGGCGCCCGGTGGACCGTCGTCGTGGACGACGTGTCCCTGGTGGCGGTGGCGATCGCGTCGTGGGACTGCGGCATGGAGTACGACCTGTCGCCGGACGACGGCTCGGTGGTCCGCGCGCTTCCCGGCTGGCCGCTCGCCGTGGCCGTCGCCGCGCCCGGGGTGCCGGCCCCGCACGACCCGGACCCCGAGCCGGAGGCGGACGGGGAGGATCCGGCCCCCCTCTCCCCTCCCGACACCGATGTGTGGGGGCCGGCCCAGCGCCGCCTGGGCGCGGACGGCATCGCCTCCCAGTGGGCCGCATGGCGCGAACAACTGGACGACGCGACGGGCTCCGTCCCGGAGAGCGGGGAGGCCGGGGCAGCCGCGGAGGGGAACGACGCGGAGGCCGCTGGAGGGACCACGGACCCCGGCACCGAAGCGGAGGAGGCCGGCATCGCCCCGGACGACGCACCGCGGCCGGCGGCCCCCGGGGGTCATCCCGGCGTCCGGCGGGCCCTGGCCGAGGCGCGCGGCTATCTGGACGATCCGCCGCCGCCGGGTCGCGTCCGGTCCTCGTTCGCGCCCGGGGACGCCCGGATGATCCGGGCCGACGGCCCCGGCTGGTCCATGGTGGCCAGGACCGACGACCTGGCCTTCCTGCTCCTGGACGAGGCCCCGGGCGAGATCCTGCCGGTCAGGCGAGGGCCCGAACTGCCCGGTCTCCTCACGGGCCTGGACGCCATCGCCGTACGCCCGTCCTGACCGCCGGCGGAACGACCGCCGGCGGAATCAGACCGGACCGGGCGGGATCAGACGCGATCGAGCGGCCGGTGCGGCTCGGCGGGAAGCACGACCTCCACCGGGTCTCCGGGCCTGACCACGCCGCCGACCTTGACGACGCTCATGATGCCGGCCTTGCGGACGATGTTGCCCGCCTCGTCACGGCCGACGACCTGCTTGAGGAGGCCGCCCCGGAAGTTGTCGATCTGCATGCACGGATTGCGCAGCCCGGTCACCTCGACGACCGCCTCGTCACCGAGATGCAGCAGGGTCCCGACGGGCAGGGCCAGCAGATCGATCCCCCGGGTCGTGACGTTCTCCCCGATGTCACCGGGCGCCACCTCGAAGCCCAGCGCACGGACCTCGTCGAACAGCTCCTCCTGGATGAGGTGGACCTGGCGCAGATTCGGCTGCGTCGGGTCCTGGGCCACCCGGGAACGGTGCTTGACCGTGACCCCCGCGTGCACGTCGCCCTCCACGCCGAGGCCGGCGAGCAGGGTGACGCTGTCGCGGTTGGGCTTGGTGAAGCTGTAGGTCTCGTTCCTGCTGACGGCGATCACGGTGCCACTCACGGCGGATACCCCTCTCAGCGGTCGGCCCTCAGCGGCCGATCTCCTTGCGGGTGATCCTACGGAGCCGTCGGCGCTGACCGGGGTCCAGGGCGAGATACGCGAGCGTGGGAACGCCGACGAGCACGAGCAGGGACAGCCAGAACCCGATGAACGGCATCAGGACGACCGCGACGACGACTCCCCCGATGGCGACCTTGGCACTGTTCGACATCGTCCGTACCTCCTCCGCGGCCCGTGGCCGCCTCTGATGGTGAGAACGTCCGCGCGCCCTCATCGGTTCCTGGTTCCCGCTCCCTCTCGCCCGGAGCGCCCGGTCACCGCAGCGGCGCACCGACCTCGTGCATATGGGTGAGCGCCTGCCGGTAGGACTCGACGAGTCCGGTCTCCGTGTACGGCAGACCGATGACCTCGCAGTGGGCCTTGACCAGGGGCTGGACCAGGCGCAGGTGCGGCCGGGGCATGCTCGGGAAGAGGTGGTGCTCGATCTGGTAGTTGAGGCCGCCGAGGAACCAGTCGGTGAGGACCGCTCCGCGCACGTTGCGCGACGTGAGCACCTGGCGCCGCAGGTGGTCCCAGCGGTCACCGTCGGGATCGGGCATCTCCATGCCCTTGTGGTTCGGGGCGAAGGCCATGCCGAGGTGGAGTCCGAACAGCGCATGATGCACCAGCGCGAAGACGACAGCCTTTCCCGGGGACATGACGGTGAGGAGCAGGGCCGCGTAGAGGCCGAGGTGCGCGGTGAGCAGGAAAGCGGACAGGGTTCGCTCGCGCAGGGGCTGATGCTTCAGGTACTGGAACCCGGAGACCTTGAGCGCGATGCCTTCGAGGAGCAGCATCGGGAAGAAGAGGCGGGCCTGGTTGCGGGTGAGCCAGCGGGCGAAACCCTCACGCTGCGCGGCCTGCTTCTGGGTCCACACGAGGGCGCCGACACCGACGTCGGGGTCCTTGTCGATGTGGTTGGGATTGGCGTGGTGCCGTACGTGCTTGTCGTTCCACCACGCCTCGTTCATGCCGAGCAGCAGGTTGCCGTGGAAGAGGGCGATCACACGGCTCACCCTGCGGCTGGTGGATATCTGGGCGTGCCCCGCGTCGTGTCCCACGAACGCGGTACGGGTCCAGAGGAGCGCCAGGGGGAGGGCGAGCGGCAGCACCCACCAGGTGTTGCCCAGGAGGACGATGCCGGTGACCACGGCCGCCAGGGCGAGCAGGTTGACGGTGATACCGGCGGCGTACCAGCCGATGCGCCGTTCGAGGAGCCCTTGCGCCTTGGCGTCTCGCAGCAGCGGCGCGAAGTCGCTTCCTGGGCTTCGGGCGCCGTCACGCGTTCGTTCCGCTGCGGCAGGAATGGCCTGGGGCATGGTGTCTCCGGTCTCGAGTCCGCTCCGACCCCAGAAACGTACGGTTCACGGAGTACTTGGAGCCATGGCGCCACCACCCGAGGCATGGTGGTGCCAGCACCAGCGCGGGGTGGGGGGCCGACTGCACCGGGAACGCGCGCCCGTACCACCGCGTGGTGCACCTCACACGGAGCGGTGGCCCCGAGGCGCGCATGTTGGGGGTACCCTCGGCGACCTCGGTCGGCTAGTCAAATTTGAGGAATCTGACATCGCTGTGCACAGCCCCTCCTCCGCTTCCCTCCCCGAAATCTCCGAACTCGCCGGCTGTTCCGTGGTCTTCCTGCCCTCGGATCCCTCCCGCACCGGCCGTCTCGCCTTCTGGCGCCCCGATGGCGGCAGCCCGCCCGAAGGCCCCGGCGAGCCCGGCACGCTGACGGTCGCGGGCCCCGACGCCCTGCCGTACGAGGTGCCGGCGCGCCTCGCGTCCGTCGCCGACGGACTGCCCGTGCTCACGCGTGCGCGGGCGGCGGCGCACGCCTCCGCGGCCGTGGCGTTCTGGGGCGCGGCGGGGCTGCTCGCCCTGCAGTTCGCCGCCCGGGGCCTGCTCCTTCCGGGGCTGAGCGCGACGGACCACGACAGCTGGCGGTCCGGGCCGCTGGCCCCCGACGACCTGATGCGCGTCCGTACCCTGGCCGCCTCCATGCCGCCCACCGCGCACGCCGTGCCCGTCGACGCGGCGGCCCGGCCGCTGCTCCTGCCCGAACCGGAAAGCCTGGTACGGGCGTTCCTCGACGCGGTCGCCGACTCACTGCCCCGGACCGCCGCCGCGCCGCTCGCCGCAGGCGGCCCGGCGTTCACCGCGTGGGAGCCGCAGCGTCTGCCCGGCCTCCGCGCCTGGGCCGCCGATGTCGCCGCGGGCCACGACGCGGGGGTCCGGCTGTCGCTGCGTGTGGAGGTGACGGGGCTCGACCGGGGCGACGGACCGGGTACCGGGCCTTCGTTCCGTGTGGTGCCGCAGATCCACAGTGTCAGCGACCCTGCCGTGGTCGCCGACGCCGCCGAGGTGTGGGCGGGCGGCGGCCCGGCCGCGGAGGCGTTCGGGCAGCGCGCCCGGATGGACACCCTGCTGATGCTGCGCCGGGCCGCCCGGGCCTGGCCGACGCTCACTCCCCTGCTGTCGGCGGCCGTGCCGGACGCGGTGGAACCGGCCGACGAGGAGATCGCCGAACTCCTCGGACCCGCCGCGCGGGCGCTCGCCGCGACGGGCGTCCAGGTGCACTGGCCCCGGGAGCTGACCGCCCGCAAGCTCACGGCGCGCGCGGTGATCGGACCGGACGGCGATGAGGCGGACGGCGGCGCGCCCCGGGGGCTCGCGCGGACGGCGTCGGACGCCGCCCCGCTGCTGTCGTCCGATGCCCTGCTCACCTTCAACTGGTGGTTCGCGCTCGGTGACCAGCAGCTCAGCCGCGAGGAGCTGGACCGGCTCGCCGAGGCGGGCCGGCCGCTGGTGCGGCTGCGCGACCAGTGGGTGCTCATCGACCCCGACGAGGCGCGGCGGGCCCGGGAGACGCAGGACCGGAAGGTCTCCCCGATCGACGCGCTGGGCGCTGCGCTGACCGGTTCCGCCGAGGTGGACGGCCGACGGGTCGAGGTCCGGGCCACCGGCTGGCTGGAGCGACTGCGCGAGCGTGTCGCCGACCCTGCGCGGCCGGGCGGCGACGGGGAGCCGGCGGTCGGTCAGCCGGCCGCGCTCACCGCGACCCTGCGGGACTATCAGCTCCGGGGTCTGAACTGGCTGCACACCATGACCTCGCTCGGGCTCGGCGGCTGCCTCGCCGACGACATGGGGCTCGGCAAGACGATCACCCTGATCGCGCTGCACCTGCACCGTCGGACCCTGGATGGAGGCGCCGGACCCACGCTCGTGGTCTGCCCGACCTCACTCATGGGCAACTGGCAGCGCGAGATCGAGAAGTTCGCTCCGGGCACCCCGGTCCGCCGCTTCCACGGCGCGTCCCGCACCCTGGACGACCTGGCACCTGACGGGTTCGTGCTCACCACGTACGGGACGATGCGGCTGGACGCGGCGAAGCTCGCCGCGGCGCGGTGGGGCATGGTCGTGGCGGACGAGGCGCAGCACGTGAAGAACCCGTACTCGGCGACGGCCCGCGCGCTGCGCACCATCGGCGCCGGGGCGCGGGTGGCACTGACAGGCACCCCGGTGGAGAACAACCTCTCCGAGCTGTGGGCGATCCTCGACTGGACGACACCGGGGCTGCTGGGGCGGCTCGGCACGTTCCGCACCCGGTACGCGCGGGCGGTGGAGGGCGGGGACCCGGCGGCGGCCGAGCGGCTGGGCACGCTGGTCCGGCCGTTCCTGCTGCGCCGGCGCAAGTCGGACCCCGGCATCGCGCCGGAGCTGCCGCCGAAGACGGAGACGGACCGGGCGGTGTCGCTGACGCCCGAACAGGCGGGGCTGTACGAGGCGGTGGTGCGGGAGACGCTGGCGGCAATCGCGGAGGCCGACGGCATGGCCCGGCGCGGCCTCGTGGTGAAGCTGCTGACCTCGCTCAAGCAGATCTGCAACCACCCGGCGCAGTACCTCAAGGAGGACGAACCGCGCATCTCCGGCCGCTCGGGGAAGCTGGAACTGCTCGACGAACTCCTGGACACCATGGTGGCGGAGGGCGCCGGGGTGCTGGTCTTCACGCAGTACGTCGGCATGGCCCGGCTGCTCGAACGGCATCTGGCGGCGCGCGGCATCGGCACGCAGTTCCTGCACGGAGGAACACCGGTCGCCGCGCGGGAGGAGATGGTGAACCGGTTCCAGGCGGGCGAGGCACCGGTGTTCCTGCTGTCCCTGAAGGCCGCGGGCACGGGGCTCAACCTGACCCGGGCCGCTCATGTGGTGCACTTCGACCGCTGGTGGAACCCGGCGGTCGAGGCGCAGGCCACCGATCGCGCGTACCGGATCGGGCAGACGCAGCCGGTGCAGGTCCACCGGCTGATCGCCGAGGGGACGATCGAGGACCGGATCGCGGACATGCTCGCCCGCAAGCAGGGGCTGGCCGACGCGGTGCTGGGCTCCGGCGAGAGTGCCCTCACCGAACTCAGCGACGCTGAACTGGCCGACCTGGTGGAGCTTCGAGGGGGGACGCGATGAGGGACGGATACGAGGCCGAGGAGTTCGCCGACGGCGGCGACGAACGGGAGGACGGGGCGGCAGCGCAGGAGCGCACGTTCGCCGCCCTGCCCCCGGCACCCGGACGCGGTTTCGCCGCTTCCTGGTGGGGAAAGGCGTGGCTCAAGACGCTGGAGGACAGCGCTCTGGAACTCCGGCAGCTGAAGGCCGGGCGGCGCGTGGCCCGGGAGGGCGGGGTCGGCGCCGTGTCCGTGCGCCCCGGCCGGATCACGGCCGTGGTGCGTGAGCGGGACGGGAGCACCTACCGCAGCGATGTCCTGCTCCAGGAGCTGGACGAGGAGAAGTGGGACCGTTTCCTGGACATGGCGACCGAGCGGACAGGGCACATCGCGGCGCTGCTCGACCGCGAGATGCCGCCGCACCTGGTCGAGGACGCAGCGGCGGCCGGCGTGGATCTCCTCCCCGGGATCGGGGACCTGGAACCGCGGTGCACGTGCGAGGCATGGGACCACTGCTCGCACACCGCCGCCCTCTGCTATCAGGTGGCGCGGCTCCTGGACCAGGACCCGTTCGTGCTGCTGCTGATGCGGGGGCGCGGCGAACGGATGCTGCTGGACGGGCTCCAGGAGCGGATCGCGGTGGCGGCCGGGGCGCCGGACGTCACGGCCGGGACCGGGGAGCCGGCGCCGGAAGGGCGTCCGATCGGCGTACCGGCGGAGCAGGCGTACGCCGCCGGCTCCATCCTGCCCACGCTCCCGGCTCCTCCGGCGCTCCCGGACGAGCCGGGCCCCGCCCCCTCACTGGACACGGAGACGGACCCCGCGGCGGGGGTGGACCCGACGGCGCTGGAGATGCTGGCGCGGGACGCGGCGGCCCGGGCGCACCGGATGCTCGCCGACGCGCTGGCGCCGGGCCACGAAGGGCGCCCGGTGTCCGAGGGGCTGACGGTGCGCCAGGACGCGGTCAGGCTGGCCGCCGAGGCGCGCCCGGAACCGTGGATCGTCCACCGGCTGGCGGGCGGCGCGGGAAAGACGCGCGCCGGGCTCCCCGCCGCGGTCGCGGCCTGGCGGTACGGTGGGGCGACCGCGCTCGCCGTGCTCGACGAGGACCGGCCCCTGGACGGCGAGGCGTTGGCCCGGGCCAGGACCCGGCTGGCCGAGGCGTGGGAGGAGGACGAGGCGCCCCGGCTGCGGGCCGAGCGCAACCGCTGGACGTCGGCGGACGGTGGCCTCCAGCTCCGCTACGGACCGGACGGGCGCTGGTATCCGTACCGGAAGGAGAACGGTCAGTGGTTCCCGGCGGGTCCGTCCGACGACGATCCGGCGGCCGCCTGGGCGGAGGCGCAGGGCGCCTGACGACGCGTCGACTGCGCCTGAACACCCCTTGCATGGACAGGATTTGGGGCGCCTGCCGTCTTCCGCGACATGCGCGGCGCCCGTACGGTGGGGCCCGCACTCGGCCCCCGCCTTCCGTATCCCTGCCCCCTCTCACCCCACAGGAGTTCGCATGGAACGCAGAAGAATCCTTCAGGGCGCCGCGATCGCGGCGGCGGGAGCGCTGCTGCCCGCCTCGGTCCGCGCCACCGCCGCGACGACGGGTGCCACGGATTACCCGGCGGCGCACTGGGTTCCCGCTTCGGCATCCAACTACACGGCCTCTTCGCGCCCTTCGGCGTACCCCGTGCAGTACGTCATCATCCATGTCACCCAGGAGACGTTCTCCGAGACGGTGTCCATCTTCCAGAACCCGGCGAAGCAGGTCTCCGCGCATTATGTGGTGCGCTCGGGCGACGGGTACGTCAACCAGATGGTGCGGGAGAAGGACGTCGCCTGGCACGCGGGGAACTGGGACTACAACACCCGCAGCATCGGCATCGAGCACGAGGGGTGGGTGGACCGGCCCGCGTACTTCACCGACTCCATGTACGATCTGTCGGCCCTGCTCACGGCGAATATCTGCGACCGCTACGGCATTCCCAAGGACCGGGCCCACATCCTCGGTCACGTCGAGGTCCCGGGCACCGACCACACCGACCCGGGTCCGCACTGGGACTGGGTCCGCTACATCCGTCTGGTCAATCTCCTCGGCGCGGGCTGACCGGGCAGCGCACGAAGAGGATTCCCTGCACGTCGCCGTCGGGCGCGCTGTAGACATGGGGCACGTCGGCCCGCCACCGGGCGGAGGCCCCGGGCCCGACCGCGCGGAGGTCATCGGGCCGGCCGACGACGGCGGTTCCGGCGAGGACCATCAGGCTCTCGGACGTGCCCGGCACATGGGCCTCCGACTCCTGGACCGCAGCGGCGCGGATGGTCACCCGGAACACGTCGGTGACCGCCTCCCCGTCCTCGTACCGCTCGATCAGCACGGCGGTGACCGCGCTGCCGGAGACGCCCGCCCCGTCCGGCGACGGGTCGCTCAGTACCGCGCTGAGGGGGCGGCCGAGGGCGGTGGTGAGGGCGTACAGGGTCTCCAGCGTGGGGTTGCGCCGGCCGCTCTCCAGCTCCGAGAGTGTGCCCTTGCCGACCCCGGAGCGCCGCGACAGCTCCGAGAGCGACACGTCCATGCCGTGCCGCAGGGCCCGCAGCCTGCGCCCCACTTCCTCGTTCAGCCCCATCGCCTGCCGCCCGCTCGCCCACCTGGTTGACGGGCACCGGCCCGCCTCTCTAGTGTTCCACAAACAGAACGTTCCGTATACGGAACGCCCGGCAGCATCCCGGAAGTGGCTCACTCATGCCCGCGTTGACCCGCATACGTTCGGCCTCACCACCCTCCGCCGTGGCGGCCGGGCTGATCGCCGTGATGGTGGGGGTCACCAGCTCCGCCGCGCTGGTGTTCACCGCCGCGAAGGCGGCGGGGGCGGACGCGCGCGAGATCTCGTCCTGGATGCTGGCGCTCGGCGTCGGACTCGCCTGCACCTGTGCCGGTCTGTCGCTGCGCCACCGGGCACCGGTGGTGACCGCCTGGTCGACGCCCGGCGCGGCCCTGCTGACCACCGGTCTGAGCGGGGTGTCCATGGCGCAGGCCGTCGGCGCGTTCGTCTTCTCGGCGCTGCTCATCGTGGTGAGCGGCGCCACGGGCTGGTTCGCCCGGGTCATGAACCGCATCCCCGTGCCGCTCGCCGCCGCACTGCTCGCCGGGGTGCTGCTGAGGTTCGGCATGGACCTGTTCAGCACCATGCACCACAGCTTCGCGGTCGCGTTCCCGATGTTCGTGATCTACCTGCTGGGCCGCCGTCTGCTGCCGCGTTACGCGGTGCTGCTGGCGCTGACCGCGGGGGTGGTGGCCACCGTGTTCACCGGGGGCTGGCGGACCGGCGAGGTCCAGCTGTCCCTGGCCACCCCGGTCTTCACCGCGCCCGAGTTCGACTGGAAGGTGCTCGTCAGCGTCGGCGCGCCGCTGTTCGTCGTCACCATGGCCTCGCAGAACCTGCCAGGCGTCGCCGTGCTGCGCGGTTCCGGTTACGACGTGCCGGTGTCCCCGCTGATGACCTGGACCGGCGCGGCCAACGCCGTGCTGGCGCCGTTCGGGGCGTTCGGGATCAACCTCGCCGCCATCACGGCCGCCATCTGCACGGGCGACGAGGCGCACCCGGACCGCGACAAGCGCTATCTGGCGGCGGTGTGGGCCGGGTTCTTCTACCTGTGCGTGGGGCTCCTCGGTGCGACCGTCGCCTCGTTGCTGACCGCCATGCCGCACGAACTCGTCATGGCGATCGCCGGGATCGGGCTCCTCGCCACGATCGAGTCCTCACTGACCACCGCACTCGCCGACAAGGCGTCGCGCGAGGCGGCCGTCGTCACCTTCCTTGCCACCGCTTCCGGCGTGACGCTGCTGGGCATCGGCTCAGCTTTCTGGGGTCTGCTGGCCGGCCTCGTCACCAGCGCGATCGCCACGGTGGGGCGCCCCCGCCACAAGGAACCGGTACCCGAGCGGCGGCCCGGCGAACTCCCCGTGCGCTGACCGTCCCCGTACCGCTGAGGGGACGACCTGTCCCGTACGTGGAACGCAGTTGCCCCGGGGATCGGTCGCGGGTTGGGATGGTGCCATGCAGAAAGCGGTATCCCCACCCTCCGCCGAATCCCTGGCACCCTTCGACCATCTGGACCACCGCTACCGCGGCGAACACCCGGTCCGCACCCTCGCGCTCCTCCTCCGCCCGGACCGGGGTCGGCTGGCGCTCGCCGTCGTCCTCTTCACCGTGAAGCACAGCCCCATATGGCTGCTGCCCCTGATCACCGCCACCGTGCTGGACGTGGTGGTCCAGCACGGCCCGGAGTCCGAGCTCTGGAAGGCCACCGGCCTCCTGCTGTTCATCCTCGTTCTCAACTACCCGCTCCACCAGTGGTACGTACGGTGCCTCGGCGGCAGCATCCGCCGCATGGGCATCACCCTGCGCTCCGCGCTCTGCCGCCGGATGCAGCAACTGTCCGTCGGCTACCACGCGCGGGTCAGCTCCAGCGTGCTCCAGGCCAAGGTGGTCCGTGACGTCGAAGCCGTCGAGCAGATGGTGCAGCAGAGCGCCGACATGGGGCTCGGGGCCGTCGTGACGCTGGTCGGCGGGCTCGTCGTCATCGGCATCCGGGTCCCCTCGTTCCTCCCCGTCTTCCTGGTCGTCGTCCCCGCCGCCGGGTTCCTCGTGATGAAGCTGAGGGGCAGGCTGCGCAGCCACAACGAGTCCTTCCGGCGCGAGGTGGAACAGCTGTCGTCCCGGGTCGGTGAGATGACCACCCTCATCCCCATCACCCGCGCCCACGGCCTGGAGCGGACCGCGCTGGGGCGCGTGGACGGCTCCTTGCGGCAGGTGTTCGCCGCCGGTCTGCGCCTGGACATGCTCAACGGCCGTTTCGGCTCGCTGGCCTGGGTCCTGCTCAACACGCTCGGCGTGCTCTGTCTGACCGGGTCGGCTCTGGTGGCGTACCACGGCTGGCTGGCCGTCACCGCCGGTGACGTCGTCATGCTGAGCGCCTTCTTCACCGTCCTGACCGGCTCGGTGACCACGCTGCTCGGCCTCGCGCCCATCCTCACCAAGGGCCTCGAATCGGTCCGTTCGGCGGGCGAGGTCCTCCAGGCGCCCGACCTGGAGCACAACGCGGGCAAGGCGCAGGTGGAACAGGTCACCGGGCGCATCGACTTCGAGGCCGTCTCCTTCGCGTACGAGGACGAGCGGCCCGCTGTCGACGGGTTCACGCTCTCCGCGCGGCCCGGCGAGACGATCGCCCTGGTCGGCGCGTCGGGAGCGGGCAAGTCGACGGTTCTCAACCTGCTCATCGGGTTCATCCGGCCCACCGCGGGACGCATCCTGCTGGACGGCACCGACATGGCCGGGCTCGATCTGCGCAGCTACCGGCGGTTCCTCTCGGTCGTGCCGCAGGAGTCGATCCTCTTCGAGGGCAGCATCCGCGACAACGTCACGTACGGGCTCGGGCGCACCGACGAGGCCACGCTGCTGAGCGCTCTGGAGGACGCCAACGCCATGGAGTTCGTCCGCCGCCTGCCCCAGGGCCTGGACACCGTGGTCGGTGAGCGCGGCGCCCGGCTCTCGGGCGGCCAGAAGCAGCGGCTCGCGATCGCCCGGGCGCTGATCCGCGATCCACGGGTCCTGGTGCTCGACGAGGCCACCTCGGCGCTGGACAACCGCTCCGAGGCGCTGGTCCAGGAGGCGCTGTCCCGGCTCGTGCACGGCAGGACCGTCTTCGTCGTCGCCCACCGCCTCTCCACCATCCAGGGCGCCGACCGCATCGTGGTCATGGAGGGCGGCCGGATCGCGGAGACCGGGACGCACGAGGAGCTGCTGCGCCGGCACGGCGTGTACGCGGGCCTCCAGCCGGCGTTCCCGTGAGCCCGGAAGGGGCCCGGTCGCTCCCGGGCCCCGCGATCACCAGTCGTGGACGGTCCCGTCCCGGAGCCGGTTGACGGGCAGATAGGTCTGCTCGTACGGGTGGGCCGCCGCGAGCTCCTCGTCCAGTTCCACACCGATTCCCGGGGTCTCCCCGGGGTGCAGGAAGCCGTCGGTGAAGGTGTAGGCGTGCCGGAACACCTCCTCGGTGAGGGCGTTGTGGCCCGAGTACTCCTGGATACCGAAGTTGTGGACGGCGAAGCCGAGGTGGACGGCGGCGGCCATCCCGACCGGGGAGATGTCCTCGGGCCCGTGGATCGCGCTCTTGATCTGGTACTGGGCCGCGAAGTCGAAGAGCTTGCGCAGCGGGGTGACCCCGCCGAAGTGGGTGACCGCGCTGCGCACGTAGTCGATCAGCTGCTCGGTGATCAGCGTCTGGTAGTCGTACACCGTGTTGAAGACCTCGCCGAGCGCGAGGGGCGTCGTCGTGTGCCGGCGTACGAGCCGCAGGGCCTCCTGGTTCTCGGCGGGGGTGCAGTCCTCCAGCCAGAACGGGCGGTACGGTTCCAGGTCCTTGCCCAGCCTGGCCGCCTGCATGGGCGTGAGGCGGTGGTGGGCGTCGTGGAGGAGCGGTATCCCGGCACCGAACTCCGCCCGTACCGCTTCGAACACCGCCGGGGTGTGCCGCAGGTAGGCGTCCGTGTCCCAGTCCTCGACCAGAGGGCGCGCCTGCTGGTGCACGACGGGCGTGCCGTGCTCGTCGGTGGCGTGCACCCCGTAGACGGCTTTGAGACCGGGGATGCCCGTCTGGATGCGGACGGCGGGGTAGCCCTCGGCCAGCCGCTGACGCACGGAGTCGAGGAGTTCGGGGATGTCGCGGCCGTTGGCGTGGCCGTAGGTGGCGAGGCGGTCGCGCGAGGCGCCGCCGAGCAGCTGGTAGAGCGGCAGCCCGGCCGCCTTCGCCTTGATGTCCCACAGAGCGACGTCGACGGCGGCGATCGCGGCCATCGTGACGGGGCCGCGCCGCCAGTACGCGCCTCGGTAGAGGTACTGCCAGGTGTCCTCGATCCGGTGCGGGTCCAGACCCGTGAGCAGGGGCACCACATGGTCGGTGAGGTAGCTGACGACGGCGAGCTCCCGGCCGTTGAGCGTGGCGTCGCCGAGACCGGTGAGACCTTCGTCGGTCGTCAGTTTCAGCGTCACGAAGTTGCGGCCGGGGCTGGTGACGACGACCTGTGCGTCGGCGATCCTCATGGTGGCTCTCTTTCGGGCCGGCGGCGGGCAGCCCGTCGCCCTGACCGAGGGCCGCCCGCTGCATAGAGTGACGTGCGTGATCGTGCGTGAGGATACGGGACGGACGGGCGGGCGCCGGGCGGGCTATCCGGCGGCGGCGGTGGTCTTCGCCATCGGCATGGCCGGCACCACGCTGCCGACCCCGCTGTACGGGCTCTACCAGAAGGAGATCGGCTTCTCCGAGCTGATGGTGACCGTCGTCTTCGCCGTGTACGCGGTCGCGGTCATCTCCGTGCTCCTGGTGGCGGGCAACTACTCGGACAAGGTGGGCCGCAAGCCGGTGCTGCTGGCTGGCATGGCACTGTCCGCCGCGAGTGCGGGGTGCTTCCTGCTGGAGAGCGGGCTGCCTCTGCTCTTCGCCGGCCGGGTGCTGTCCGGCGGCGCGGCGGGGCTGCTGAGCGGTGCGGCGACGGCGGCCGTCATCGAGCTCGCGGGCCCGGGGCAGAAGGCGCGCGCCGGATTCGCCGCGACGGCCGCGAACATGGGCGGTCTGGGCTGCGGACCGCTGCTCTCCGGGGTGCTGGCCGAGTACACGCCCTGGCCGTTGTCGCTGCCGTTCTGGGTGCACCTGGGGCTGGTCGCCGTGGCCTGCCTCATCACATGGCGGCTGGCGGAGACGGTGGCCGAGCCGCGGCGGTGGCCCCGGCTCGAACCGCAGGGCGTCGGGGTGCCCGCCGAGGTGAAGGGCGTGTTCGTGCCGGCCTCGCTGGCCGCCTTCGCCGGTTTCGCGCTGCTCGGCCTGTTCACGGCGGTCGCGCCCAGTTTCGCGGCCGAGACGCTGGACGTGCACAACCTGGCGGAGACGGGCGCGGTGGTGTTCTCGGTGTTCTGCGCCTCGACGGTCGGGCAGTGGCTGGCCCCGCGCGTCGGGGCGCGGCGCGCGCTGCCGCTGGGCTGCGCCGTGCTGATCGCCGGACTGCTGCTCGTCGCCTCCTCGTTGCTGGCGAAGTCACTGGTGCTGCTCGTCCTGGGGGCCGTCTGCGGGGGCATCGGGCAGGGGCTCGCCTTCCGGGCCGCGCTGACGCTCGTGAGCGAGGCGGCCCCCGCGGACCACCGGGGCGGCACGATCTCGGCGTTCTTCGTCGTCGCCTACACGGGGATCTCCCTGCCGGTGGTGGGGGTGGGCGCGCTGGCGACCGCGGTCGGGCTGCGCGACGCCGGGCTGGTCTTCACGGGCTGCGTCATGCTGCTGGCGGCGGTGTCGGGGACGTACGCGGCTCTGCGGACGCCGCCCGAGGGCTGACGGGCGGCGAGGACACCCCGGGGACGGAACGGCCGCATTCCCCCATTCGGGCTATATTTATATTTTCTCAGCCTTTCCCTTCACTGGGCTCGGGGATCCGTTCCGACCACGAGGAAGGTGCGTCCGATGACCGCTTCCACCCGAGTCCGCCGCCTGCTGGCCGGCGCCGCCGCGACCGGTCTGCTCGCCGGCGGCACCGCCCTGGGGGCCGCCGGGACGGCGCAGGCCGCGCCGGCCCCCGCACCGGCCGCCGTATCCGCCGCGACCCACCACCACGGCCATTGCACCTGGCAGCCGGGCCACTGGCAGAAGCAGTGGGTCAAGGGCCACTGGGCGAAGCAGTGGCACAAGGGGCACTACGCCGACCACAAGGTCTGGCATCCCGGACACTACGACCGACACGGGCACTGGAAGCCCGGCCATTGGACCCACCACACCCAGTGGGTCAAGGGCCACTGGACCAAGGTCCACGTCCCCGGTCACTGGGCCACCCACTGGGTGAAGGGGCACTGGAGCTGTCACCGCTGAGCGGTCTCAGCCGCACTCCTTCCCGTTGAGCGTGAAGGAGGCCGGGTCCGCGGCCGGTGCGCCATTCGCCTGGAACCCGAACGAGGCGCTGCCGCCCGCCGGGACCGAGCCGTTGTGGCCGGCGTTCTTGACCGTGACCCGGGTGCCGCTCTGCGTGGCGGTCGCGTTCCACGCGTTGCTGACGCTCTCGGCGCCCTGGAAGTCGAAGACCAGCTGCCAGCCGTCCAGCGGCGTCGACCCGGTGTTCTTCACCGTCACATCGGCGGTGAAACCCGTGCCCCACGCCTGACTGACCCGGTAACTGACGTCACAGGCCCCCGGCTCGGGGTCGGGCGTGTCCGTCGGATCGGGCGTGTCCGTCGGGTCGGGCGTCGGGGAGGGGTCGGGGGTCGTCGTGGGGTCGGGCGTGTCCGTCGGTTCGGGGTTCGGCCCGGGATCCGTGCCGTCGGGCGCGCTCCCCCACTGGGGCGCCGAGCCCTCCAGGAGCACCATGTGCGGGGCGTCGACGGGCGTGCCGCCCGGGGTCGTCGCCGTGGACGGGTAGGACCAGTCGTTCGACGGGTCCCAGGCGCCGGCCGAGCTGATCCGGAACTGCACCTCCTTGCGGTACGCGGACTGGCCGGCCGGCGCGATGTCCGTACCCGAGCAGTCCACCGTGGCGTAGTAGACGTCGCCGGCCAGATGCGTGGGGCCCGTCACCTCGCCGCACTGGTTGTAGTTGGTGGTGAAGCTGATGTCGCCGGGTGCGACGCCCGGCTCCAGCGTGAAGTAGTAGCGCACCGAGGCGTCGGTGAGGGCGCGGGCGGGCCACGCGGACCGGTTGACCAGGTACGCCTTGATCTCGGTGAAGTTGGCGCCGGTCGCGTTCACCGACGCCTGGACGGACATCTCGGGTCCGTCCGGCTCCTCCGGCTGCGGGAAGTCCGCGAGCGGGGCTCCACCGTACTCCGCGTAGAGCCGGGCCAGCGCCCCGGTGAACGCTGCGTTGTAGTCGGTGGCGACCTCGTTGTTGACGTAGTTCGAGCGGTCGTCGGTGTACGAGTCGTTGGCGGCGCTCGGACCGCCCACCAGTGCCCCGTACAACGTGTGCCGGGTCTCCACCGGGTTGTTCATCTGGTCGGTCCACGAACCGTGGGCCGTGCGGTGGTGCGGCTTGGTCGGCGGGTTCTCGCCGAAGCCGACCACGTAACTCGATCCGCGCGGGTTGTCCCCGAGGGCGTAGTTGATCTGGCGGACCGCGAAGTCGTGGTACCGGGTCTTGCGGGTGGCGTCGCCGGTCAGCCAGTCGGAATAACTCAGCGCGGCGAAGGCGGTGTTGGCGGCGTACCTGAGCGAGCCCCAGCTGTCCAGCACGGCCTGGCCGCCCGGTGAGTAGGGCACCCGCTGCCCGTTGACGCCGACCGTCCACCAGTCCAGCCAGCGGTTCGCGTCGTCGACGTACTTCTGCTTGCCCGTCAGCTGGGCGAGCAGCACATAGGCGCCGTAGGAGGTGTCGTCCCAGGAGAGCGTCCAGCGGTAGGACCGGGTGCTGGTCTGCGGCTCGGTGGAGAGGTTGTCGTAGTACGACTCGGCCTTGGCGAGGTACGCGGTGTCGCCGGTCGCCTTGTACAGCCAGATGGCTCCCCAGACGAGCTCGTCGTTGTAGCCGCTCCAGGAGTTGTAGTAGTTCTTCGCGTCGGTGATGCAGTCGCTGTACTTGCCCCGGTAGGTGTCGGCGAAGGTGTACAGCTGCTTCGCGTGGGTGAGCAGCTTCGCCGCGTACGCCGGGTCGCTGTCGGAGAACACCATCGAGGAGGAGGCCAGGGCCGCGGCCGTCTGACCGGCCAGGTCGCTTCCGGGACAGGAGGCGTCGATCTTGTACGCCGGGCGCTTCATCGGCATCACCTCGGCGGGGCCCCACCACTTGTGGTCGTCGCCGCCGTTGCCGACCTGCCCGTACAGCACATTGGGCGAGGGGTGGGCCTTCAGGAGGTAGTCGTCCACGAAGCGCAGGTTGTTCCGCAGGTACGGCAGCTGGCCCGACGCCTGGTACGCCGCCCTCTGCTCCGTACCGCCCCAGGCGAGCATGGTCGCCGAGTAGGCCATGGGGAGGCCGAACTTCACATGGTCCCCGGCGTCGTACCAGCCGCCCGTCAGGTCCAGGCCGGCGTCCTTGCCGTCGTCCAGCGCGGAGTCGCCGCGCCAGGAGACGCGGTTGGTGTCGGGCAGCCTGCCGGACTGCTGGGCCTCGTAGAAGAGGACCGACTTCTGCAGCGCCTCGCCGTAGTCGAAGGCGGGAGCGGCCGCCGCGCCGGCCGGCAGGGACAGCGGGAGCAGGAGGCCCGCGCCGACGGTGAGTGCCAGGGCGACGGCTCCGAGGGGGCCTGGTCTTCGGGCCCGCCTTCGCAGGGCGGGGAGGGTGAGCGAGCGCAACGGACTTTCCCTTCGTCACGTCGGTGGGGGTGCCGGGTGTGTGCGGGGTGCGTGCGTGACCCCCGGGGTGTGGGAGCGCTCCCAAGGGCGTTGCTCATGAAGCCAGTTCCCGCGAGAGCTGTCAACGGTTGCGGCACGCCCACTTCATGCGGGGGCCGCCCGAAAACACCGCGTCGGCCACCCGTTCGGGTGACCGCGCGCGCGAACGGGCGGGAACCGGCCGAGGCTGGCGTTCTGAACGCCCGCACCCGTGGGATCGCGACCGGAGGTACGCATGAGCGCGATGGACATGCCGGCGGATCTGCCGAAGGACTCGGCACGCACCGCCGCCAGGGACCGGCCGGCAGCACCGAGGATCAGCTGGCTGACGCTCGCCCTGATGACCACGGCCTCGGTGGCGAGCCTGCGGGCCGCGCCGACGATGGCGGTGTACGGACTGGCCTGTGTCTTCCTCTATCTTCTGCCCGCCGTCGTGTTCCTGCTGCCGACCGCACTGGTCTCGGCGGAGCTGGCCTCGGGCTGGCCCGGCGGCGTGTACCGCTGGGTGAGCGAAGGGCTGTCCAAGCCGCTCGGATTCCTGGCCGTGTGGTGCCAGTTCGCGATGACGATCTTCTACTACCCGAGCCTCCTGGCATTCGTGGCGTCCACGATCGCGTACGTCATCGATCCCTCGCTGGCGTCCAACGGCGTGTACACCGCGATCGTGATCATGGTGCTCTACTGGACCGGCGTCTGGGTCTCGTCCCGGGGCACCAAGGCCCTGGCGGGCCTGTCCTCCTGGGGGCTCGTCATCGGCACGCTGATCCCCGGCACGGTGCTGGTCGTGCTCGGCATCGTGTTCCTCGGACAGGGGAACGGCTCCGCCGCGCCGATGACCTCGGCCCACCTGCTCCCCCAGTGGACGGGGCTCGCCAGCCTGGTGCTCATCGTCAACAACTTCCTGTCGTACTCCGGCATGGAGATGAACGCCGTGCACGTCTCCTCGCTGCGCGATCCGGCGAAGGAGTACCCGAAGTCGATGTTCCTGGCGATGGGTCTGGTACTGCTGATCTTCATCCTGCCCGCGCTCGCGATCAGCTGGGTGGTGCCGGCCAGCCAGCTGAGCCTGACGGCTGGTGTGATGCAGGCGTTCGACGCGTTCTTCGCCCACTTCCATGTCGGCTGGATGACGCCGATCGCGGCGGTGATGCTGGTGTCGGCGGCGCTCGGCGGCATGCTGACGTGGCTGGCCGGGCCGTCCAAGGGCCTGCTGGAGATCTCCCGCAGCGAGGGCTATCTGCCGCCGTACCTCCAGCGGCTCAACAAGAACGGCATCCAGCAGAACATCCTGGTCACGCAGGGCGTCGTCACCACCGTCATCGCGCTGCTGTACGCGCTGATCCCCAACGTGTCCAGCGTCTACTGGATCTTCTCCACCATCACGACGCAGGTCTACCTCATCGTCTACCTGCTGATGTTCGTGGCGGCCGTCCGGCTGCGGAAGACCCACCCGGACCACCCGCGCGGCTACCGAGTCCCCGCACTCGGCCTGCTGTGCGCGGTCGGTCTGCTGGCGTCGCTCGCGGCCCTGGCCATCGGCTTCGTGCCGCCCTCCCAGTTCGGCGGCGGCAGCGTCGGTGTGTACGTGGCCATCGTCGGTGGCGGGCTCGTCGTCCTCGGGCTGCTGATCCCGTGGCTGTTCCTGAAACTGCGCAAACCCGGCTGGCGCACGGCGGCGGCCGGTGAGGAGGCCGCGTCATGAGCCCGACCCGCTTCGCCTCCGAGCACCGCTGGCTCTACGTCGGCGCGATCGTCGTCCTGGTGGCGCTCGTGGTCGTCGGCATCGTCCGGTACGAGAAGGTCAGGACCAACAACAGGGCGACGGAGAAGGCCGGGCAGCTCGCCGACGCCGCCGAGGCGGCCGGCTACCCCCGGCCCGACGTCGGCACCATCAAGCGCACCCTGGGCGACGACGGCGGCCAGGTCTGCGAGAAACCCGGCTCCTCGCTCAAGTCCGCGCTGTGGAAGATGAGCATCTCCAACGGCGCCACCGGCCCCGGCATGCGCCCCGTGATCGGCGACACCGAGGCGATCCGGGCGGAGGCGAAGATCCTGGAGATCTACTGCCCGGACAAGCTGGACAAGATCGAGGACAAGATCGCCGACCTCAAGACCGAGAACACAGTGAGGCGCTGATGGCCACCGACGAACTCGCCGGACGCATCTCCGGCCTGATGTCCCGCGCGCGGACGGACCTGACCGAACTGGTCTCCATCCCCTCCGTCGCCGATCCCCGGCAGTACCCGGCCGAGGAGTGCGTCCGGGCCGCCCGGTGGGTGGCCGACGCCTTCACCGAGGCCGGTCTGCGGGACGTACGCCTCGTGGAGACCCCGGACGGCAGCAACGCGGTGCTCGGGCACCGCCCACCTCCGCCCGGCGCCCCGACCGTGCTGCTGTACTGCCACTACGACGTGCAGCCCCCGCTGGACGACGACGCGTGGACCACGCCGCCCTTCACACTGACCGAGCGCGACGGCCGCTGGTACGGGCGGGGCACGGCCGACTGCAAGGGCAACATCGTCATGCACCTCACCGCCCTGCGCGCGCTCGGCGACGACATCCCGGTCGGGCTGAGGTTCGTGGCCGAGGGTTCGGAGGAACAGGGCACCGGCGGCCTCGAAGCGTACGTGGCCGCGCACCCCGAGGAGTTCGCCGCGGACGCCCTGCTGGTCTGCGACACGGGCAACGCGGCCGTCGGCACCGGCACCGCCACCACGTCCCTGCGCGGCGTGGTGAACGTCGTGGTCACCGTCGACACCCTGGCCGGCGAAGTGCACTCCGGAATGTTCGGCGGACCGGCCCCCGACGCGCTGGCCGCCCTGATCCAGCTGCTCTCCACCCTGCGCGACCCCGAAACCGGGGCCACCCGCGTACGCGGCCTGGACGCCTCGGGCACCTGGGAGGGGGCGCGCTACGAGGAGTCGCAGTTCCGCGAGGACGCCGGTGTCCTCGACGGCGTGCCCCTCATCGGCACGGGCTCGGTGTCCGACCTGCTGTGGGCGCGCCCTGCCGTCACCGTCCTCGGCATCGACTGCCCGCCCGTGGTGGGCTCGTCCGCGTCGGTCCCGCCCACCGCCCGGGCCCGGGTGAGCCTGCGCATCCCGCCGGGCACCGGTCCGGAGGCCGCCCAGCGCGCGCTGACGGATCATCTGACCGGGGCCGCCCCCTGGGACGTACGCGTCGGGGTGGAACCGGAGCAGTCCGGCGCACCGTTCCGCGCGGCGACGGACGGTCCGGCGTACCGGGCGCTCGGCGAGGCGATGCGGGCGGTGTACGGCAAGCCGATGACGTACCTCGGCCAGGGCGGGTCCATCCCGCTCTGCAACGTCCTCGCGGACGCCCACCCCTCGGCCGAGATCGTCCTCATGGGCGTCGAAGAGCCGCGGTGCCTCATCCACGCGCCGAACGAGAGCGTCGACCCGACGGAGATCGAGCACATGGCCCATGTGGAGGCCCTCTTCCTCCACTCCTTCGCCCGCGCCGCGCGCTGACGAGGTGAAGGCCGGGCCGGGAGCGGACCACGGGGACGAGCACGGCGCCCTCGTCGGCTTCCTCGACGGACTGACCCGGCTCCTGCTCTCGACCAGCGGCGAGGGAGCGGAACAGGTCGAACGCTCCGTCACCTCGGCGGCCCGGGGTCTCGGCGGCACCGCCTCGGTGGCGGTGCTGCCCGACGCCGCCACGGTCGCCGTGACCTCGCACGGTCGCAGCACCGCCATCGTGGTGCGCGCGTTCCCCGAGGTCTTCCGGATGGACCGGGTGGTGGCGCTCAAGCCGCTCCTGGACGAGGTGGCGGCGGGCCGGCTGGACGTGCGGAGGGCGGGCGGCCGCCTCACCGCGATCACCCGCGCCGCTCCCCCGTACCCCTGGTGGGCGAAGCTCCTGGGGGTGGTGCTGTTCTCGGTGGGCTTCGCGCCGCTGATGCAGCCGACCTGGTACGAGGTCGGGAGCACGGCGGTCCTCGCCACGGTCGCCGCGTGCCTGGCCGTCGCGGCGGACCGGCTGCCCCGGCTGGCGAAGGTGCTGCCGCTGGTCGCGGCGGTGGCCGTCTCGCTGCTCGCCCTGGAGCTGTTCGCCCGTTCCCCCGCGCACGGCGGCCCGGTGCTGCTGATGCTTCCGGCGCTGTTCTTCTTCGTACCCGGTGACTACCTCAGCGCGGCGGCGGCCGAACTGGCCGCCGGGTACCTCACGACGGGCGCCGTGCGCCTGGTGTACGCGGTGGCGCTCCTGGTCCAGCTCTATGTGGGCGTGGTCCTGGGTCTGATCGTCACGGGCCGCCCGCGCCAGGACCTGTTCGACGTGGCGGCCGCGGCGGACCTGCCGCGCTGGGCGCTCTTCGCGAGCTGGGTCGTCTTCACCGTGGGGGCCCTGCTGGCCTTCGCCGTACCCGCCCGGCTGCTGGGCGTGCTCCTGGTGCTCGTATATCTGACGGTGGGCGTGCAGACGGGCTTCACACGGCTGCTCGGCGACGTGGGCGGCACGTTCACGGCGGCGGTCGCGCTCGGCACGGTCACGACCTGGCTGGCGCGCCGGCCGGGCGGCCCGCCCCGTCTGGTCCTGGTGCTGCCGGGATTCTTCACCCTGACGGTGGGCTCGCTCGGGATGCGAGGCCTGACGGCGCTGGCGGGCGGCTACGCGATCGAGGGCTTCCGCGACCTCACGGAACTGGTCACCCTCGTGACCGCGATCGCCACCGGGCTGCTCCTGGGCGCGGTACTGGCGCAGCGGCCGGGCGCCGCAACCTGACACGGGGCGCTCGGCAGGTCTCAGATGCCCGGCACGTCCCCACCGTCGGCCGGGGCGGCCTCGTTCAACGCGAACCAGGCGGTCTTCCCCTCCGGCTCGGGCCGTACGCCCCACTGGTCGGCGAGGATGTCCAGCAGGAGCAGGCCGCGGCCCGAGGAGGCGAGCTCGCCCGGGGTGCGCTGGTGGGGCAGCTCGTCGCCGCGGTCCATGACCTCGACCATCAGTCGGCGTGCGCCGGTCTCGCCGGACAGAGTGGCGTTGAGGGCGCCGTCCTGGTCGGTGTGCACGAGGACGTTGCCGAGGAGTTCGGTCGCCAGGAGCACGGCGGTGTCGATCTGGTCCGGGCGCGCCCAGTCGTGCAGCAGCGCCTTGAGCTCGGCGCGGGCCTCGGCCAGACCCTCGCCCTGATCCTGGCCGACGGTGAGCATCAGCCGGCGCTGGCTGACCTCGGCGCGGGCGTGGATGGCGTCGCGGCGCAGCAGCAGGAGGGCGATGTCGTCGCCGTCGCGTGCGACGGCTTCCTCCCGGGCGCCGGGGCCGGGGTCGACGACGGCCGCCATGAGCCGGTCGGCCATGCCCTCCAGGTCGTCCGCGGGACCGGGCGAGAACGCGTCGCGCACCCGCACCCAGCCGGTGTACATGTCGTGGCCGCCGTTCTCGATGAACCCGTCGGTGCACAGCATGAGGATCTCGCCCTCGTGCAGGCGCACGACGTCGACGGGGTAGTCCTCCTCGCCGGGCATGAGTCCGAGTGGCAGCCCGCCGCTCACGTGCTTGAGGACACACGTGCCGTCCGGCATGCGCAGGACGGGGTGCGGGTGGCCCGCGCGGGCGATGAGCAGGTCACCGGTGGACGGGTCGGCCTCGATGTAGAGGCAGGTCGCGAAGCGGTCCTCGTCCAGGGTGGTCAGGAAGCGGGAGGCGCGCGCCAGGACCGCGTCGGGCCCGTGCCCCTCGGCCGCGTAGGCGTGCACGGCGGTACGCAGCTGGGCCATGAGCCCCGCGGCGTGCACGTCGTGTCCCTGGACGTCGCCCATCACGACGGCCATCCGGCCGTTCGGCAGGTCGATGGTGTCGTACCAGTCACCGCCGACCATGAGGCCGCCGCCGGTCGGCACGTAACGGGTGGCGACGCTGAGCCCGGTCAGGGCCGCGCCGGCGGTGTGCATGCTGCGGCGCAGGCCCCGGGAGAGCTCCAGTTCGGCGCGGCTGGCCCGGGCCCGTTCGAGGACCTGGGCGATCATGCGTCCGGTGACGGTGAGCAGGGCGCGCTCGCTCGCCGTGAAGTCGAGGGGGGCGCGGAAGGCGGCCAGCCAGACCCCGACGACCCGGCCGGCGGTGACCAGGGGCAGGAAGGCCCACGCCTCGCGGCCCTTGCGTGCGGACAGGTGCCAGGTCGCCGGGAATCGACGGCGGTACTCCTGGGGGGAGCCCAGGTAGACGGCGCGCCCGGTCCTGGCCACCTCGGCTGCCGGGTAGCCGGTGTTCATGGGCATACGGAAGCCGCGGCCCGCGCCGCCGGGCCGGAATCCGTACTGCCCGATCGCGGTGAGGTTGCCCTCGGCGCTGCCGAAGACGCACTGGCCGTCCAGCGGGAAATCGGGGGCGTACAGGCCGGCGGCGAGTCTCAGGGCCTCGTCGAGCGTGTCGGCGGCGGCGACCGCGTGTCCGGCGGAGAGCAGCAGGGAGTCGCGGCGTCTGGCCTCTTCCGGCGTTCCGTCGCCCCGGGTCCCGCTGTCGAGGCCCGAGGGGAGCGCCGGGCCGGGGCCCGGTGCCTGCATCCGGTTCAGCGCCTCGATCTGGTCCAGTTCGGCCTCGGACGCGTCGGTCGGTGGCTCATGCCGTTCACCACCCATCCGGCTTCCCTTCGTCCCGATGTCGTCGGCGGCTGTTCGTTCCATGCTCCGACGGGAGAGCCGGGTCCGCAGGGCGAGACGTCCCCGCGCCGCCGCCGGAGTGTGCCGGGCGGGTGGTGCGGGCGGGGCCGTCCGCGCGGGCCTGCCGGGGTCTCCGACGGGCGGGGAAGCGCTCGGACGCAAGCCCTGACGGGACGGTTCGTGGGCTAGCGGTACGCCGGTGACCTGCGGATATCGCTGAAGTCGATGGCCCGGTCGGCCTCCCGCATGGTCTCTTCAGCCACCCGGCGCACCTCGGCCGGTACATCCCCGTGCTCCTCCACGAGACCGGCGTAGATCGGTGCGTCGGTACTGTCTGTGAAACTCACGTCGAACTGCCTCAATCGGTCGTGTCTGCCGTGGTCCGGCCGGAAACAGGGGCCGATTCTACGCAGGTCCGACGCCGAGCCCGCACGGGGCACCGGAAGTTTGACCTCAAGTTCGATTGAGCTTCTAACGTTCTCCGCACACCCCGGTCCGCACCGCCGCCGGGGCCGTACCGATCCGTCCTGCCCCGGAGGCACCCGTATGAGCATGGAAGTCACCGCGTGGTCGTCGCTGCACAGCGCGATCAACGCGCAAGCGGACCGCCGCCCCTTCTCCCGGGCCACCGTGCGCCGGATCGCCGAGTTCGCCCGTCCGCGCCGGCGCCAGCTCTACCGGTTCCTGCTGCTCAGCGTGGTCACCGCGCTGCTGGCCGTGGCGACGCCCATGCTGGCGGGCCGGGTGGTCGACGCCATCGTGCAGGGCAAGGAGAGCGGCACGGTCGTCCGTCTCGCCCTGGTGATCGCCGTGATCGCCGTGGCGGAGGCGGGGCTCGGGCTGCTGACCCGGCTGCTGTCGGCCACGCTGGGCGAGGGGCTGATCCTGGACCTGCGCACGGCGGTCTTCGACCATGTGCAGCGGATGCCGGTCGCCTTCTTCACCCGGACCCGGACGGGGGCGCTGGTGAGCCGGCTCAACAACGACGTGATCGGCGCGCAGCGGGCGTTCAGCAACACGCTGTCGGGAGTGGTCTCCAATGTGGTGACGCTGGTGCTGACACTCGCGGTGATGCTGACGATCTCCTGGCAGATCACGCTGCTCGCGCTGGTGCTGCTGCCGGTGTTCGTCGTACCGGCCCGGCGGATGGGTTCGCGGATGGCGCGCATGCAACGCGAGGCGGCAGCGCACAACGCGGCGATGAGCACCCAGATGACCGAGCGGTTCTCGGCGCCGGGCGCGACCCTGGTGAAGCTCTTCGGCCGGCCCGCCGACGAGTCCGCCGAGTTCGCGGCGCGGGCGGGCCGGGTACGGGACATCGGCATCCGTACGGCGATGGCGCAGTCCACGTTCATCACGGCGCTGACCCTGGTGTCCGCGCTGGCCCTGGCCCTCGTCTACGGGCTGGGCGGCTACTACGCGCTGCACGGCAGCCTGGAACCGGGCGCGGTCGTGACGCTGGCGCTGCTGCTCACCCGGCTCTACGCCCCGCTGACGGCGCTGGCGGGTGCCCGGGTCGAGGTGATGAGCGCGCTGGTGAGCTTCGAGCGGGTCTTCGAGATCCTGGACCTGAAGCCGCTGATCGCCGAGAAGCCGGACGCCCGTACGGTGCCCGAGGGGCCGGTGTCCGTGGAGTTCGACGGGGTCTCCTTCGGCTACCCGTCCGCCGACAAGGTGTCGCTGGCCTCGCTGGAAGAGGTCGCGACGCTGGACTCCCGGGGCGGCACGCGGGTGCTGCACGACGTCTCGTTCCGGGCCGAGCCCGGCCACATGGTCGCGCTGGTCGGCTCGTCGGGCGCGGGCAAGTCGACCATCGCCCAGCTGCTGCCCCGGCTCTACGACACCGACGAGGGAGCCGTCCGGCTGAACGGCGTCGACGTACGGGATCTCACCGCCGCATCGGTGCGTGAAACGCTCGGCATGGTCACGCAGGACGGGCATCTCTTCCACGATTCGGTGCGCGCGAACCTCCTGCTGGCCAGGCCCGGTGCCACCGAGGACGAGATCTGGGACGCGCTGCGGCGCTCCCGGCTCGACGGTCTGGTGGCGTCGCTGCCCGACGGACTCGACACGGTCGTGGGCGAGCGCGGCTACCGGCTCTCCGGCGGTGAGCGGCAGCGGCTGACGATCGCCCGGCTGCTCCTGGCCCGGCAGCGGGTGGTCATCCTGGACGAGGCGACCGCGCACCTCGACTCCACGTCCGAGGCGGTCGTGCAGGAGGCCCTGGCCGAGGCTCTGGAGGGGCGCACCGCCCTGGTGATCGCGCACCGGCTGTCGACGGTCCGGGCCGCCGATCTCATCCTGGTCGTGGAGGAGGGCCGGGTGGTGGAACGGGGTACGCACACCGCGCTGCTGGAGGCGGGGGGCCGGTACGAGGAGCTGTACCGGACGCAGTTCGCCTCGCCGGACGCGGCGGGCGATCAGCAGGAGCCCGCGGCCTCGGCCTGACACGAACGCCCCCGGTCCGTGCGGACCGGGGGCGTTCGGAGCGGGGGGACGTCAGTCGCTGTCCGTCTCCTCGTGCGTGACGGAGCCGTTCGACGCGTCGATGTCGAAGGTGGTCTTGTTCCAGTCCTTGGTGACGACATCGGTCTTCCAGACGAGGACGTCCTTGTCGTTGTCGTCCAGGTCCAGGGACGTCACCGTGCCCTTCTTCTTCGCCAGCGCGGCCTTCGCCGCCTGCTGCGGCGTCTGCTTGGCCTCGGCCAACCGCTTGACCGTCTTGGCCTTGTCCGCGGTGTCCTGGCCGGAGTCCTCGGAGGAGCTGACCACCTTGCCCGAGACCGCGTCGATGCGGACCTTGTGCTTCGCCCCGCTCTTGGCGGCGACGGTCGCGACCCACTGCGGTCCGGCACCCGGTGTGGCGCTGCCGGTCGGCGAGGGGCTGCCGGTGGGCGACGGGCTGCCCGTCGGCGAGGGGCTCGCGCTCTCGTCGTCGTCCGCGTCCTGCGGGCCCTTGAGTTCGAGCTCGACGAGCTTGCTGCCCTGCACCGCGCCCTCGGCCGTGGTGATGGCCTTGTCGTAGGTGATCTTGGTGGCGGAGATCAGCTCCTTGCGTTCCTTCTGGTCCTCGGTCATCTGCCCCGGGGAGGCGCTGGGGGACGGACTCTTCGTGGCCTCGGGCACGGCGCGGGCCGCCTCCGAGGTCTTCGTGCTCGCGGAGGTGCTGCCGCTGTCCTGGCCGCAGCCGGTCAGCAGGGCGGCGGTGACCACGACGCAGGCGACCCCGGCGGCGCGCACGCGGTGGGCACGGAGGAATCCGGTGTTCTTGGAGGGGGAGTCACATGTCATGCCCGCATGCTTAACCGCCGCGCGGCTCCGGCATGTGGAATGACCGGGCAGTGTCACCCGATCGACCGCGATCCCGCCCCGGCTCCGCGTGTCGGCGGGGATCGGGGGGATTTCGTGCACGCCGGGCGAAGATGCGACGACAGTGCGAATTCCCTGGTGACGCGGGTCGCGATCCGGCCGTATCGGTGCGAGCCTGAATGCATGACCTGGGCGTCCTGGACAACACGCGGAGTGTATTCGGGGCACGGCGGCGTGCTCACCGAGGAGGTCGGGCCGCTGTCCGGTGACCTGACCATCCATACCACTTGGGCCGAGGGCACGGCGCAGATCACCGTGCAGTACACCGATGCGGCCGACTGGTTCACCATGGCGGGCAGTCCCGTGCCCTGTCCGTCGGAGGAAGCGAGCCGGGCCCTGCACGCGGCCGCCGTCGAGGCGGTCCGGCGGGGTTCGGCGGCGACGGTTCCCGTGCCGCAACCCGGCCCCGAACAGGCAGCGGGCTCCGAGTGACCGGGCCCGTACGGGTGCGGGACCGGTCGCCGGGATGCGTCGCGCGCGCGGTCAGGGGCGGATGCCGCTGACGACGTCGGCGGTGGCGGTGATGCCGTCCTGGATCGTGGGGGCCATGCTGGTGCCCGCGAGGAGGAATCCGAGCATTCCGCACACCAGCGCGTGCGAGAGCTTCATTCCGCCGTGGCGGAGGAACACCACCGCGAGAATCAGCAGAAGCAGCACCACTGAGATCGAGACTGCCATGGCCAACCTCCTCCGCCGCCGCGCCTGATGTGCGGCATTCGGCGTCAGTGTGGCGCAGGGCGCGGGACGACCGGCGTATCGGCGTGTCCGCCAAACGGGTAGGTCTTGGGTCGGGGCCGCCGAGGCGGGGAAGAGGGGAGCCCCGCAGGGGGGCGCGGGTCCTCCCGCGCCCCCCTGCGGGAGAAACCTCAGGGCGCCGGCAGTTCCATGAGCGCGGCGACGGTGTCCCGGTGGCGTCCCGCCGTGCCGTACGCGGTCGCGTCGGCCTTGGCCCGCTTCAGGTAGAGGTGCGCGGGGTGCTCCCACGTCATCCCGATCCCGCCGTGCAACTGCACGCACTCCTCGGCGGCGTGGACCGCGACCTTCGAGCAGTACGCCTGCGCGACGGCCACGGCCAACGGCGTGTCGGGGCTGCCGGTGGCCAGGGCGTCGGCCGCGTTCCGCGCGGCGGCCCTGGCCGAGACGACCTCCAGCCAGAGGTGCGCCATGCGGTGTTTGAGCGCCTGGAAGGAGCCGATGGGCCGGTTGAACTGGTGGCGCTCCCGGGTGTGTCGCACCGTCTCGGTCAGGCACCACTCGGCGAGTCCCAGCTGTTCGGACGCGAGCAGCCCGGCCCCGGCCAGCAGCCCGCGGTCCGTCGCGCGCCGTCCGGCCCCGGCGTCCGCGAGGCGGGTCCCGGTGGCGCCGTCGAGCGTGACGGTGGCGAGCGGGCGGGTGAGGTCGAGCGCGACGAGCGGTTCGACCCGGACGCCGGGCGCGTCCGTGGCGACGGCGTACAGGCCGTCGGCCGCGGGGACCAGGAGCACGTCGGCGGCGGCCGCGTCGGCGACGGGGCCGAGCGTCCCCTCCAGGGCACCGGTCGCGGCGGACGCCCGCACGCGCGCCGCGTCCGCCGAAGCGGCCGCGAACGGCACGGCCACCACCGCGACCCTGCGTCCCTCGGCGAGTGCGGAGAGGAGTTCGGCGGCCGGCCCGTCCTGCGCGCCGAGCGCCAGCAACGTCTCGGTGGCGACGACGGAGCTGGTCAGGAACGGTGCGGGCGCGACGCTGCGGCCCAACTCCTCCAGGACGACGGCGGCCTCGCGGTGTGTGGCCCCCTGGCCGCCCAGCTCCTCGGGTACGAGAAGTCCGGCCGCGCCGATGCCGGTGGCGAGCGCCTTCCACAGCTGCGGGTCGTACGGCGTGTCGGACTCGGTGCGGGCGATCACCGACGGCGCGGCGGCCCGGTCCGCGAGCAGGGAGCGGACCGCGGCGCGCAGGTCCTCCTCGGCCTCGGAGTAGAGGAGGTCGGGTGCGTGGCCGGCTTCGTGCTGTGCGGTCATCGGGAGAGGTCCTTCCAGGCGACGTCCTTGTCGTTGCGGGGCTCGGAGGGGAGACCGAGGACCCGCTCGGCGACGATGTTGAGCAGCACCTCGCTCGTACCGCCCTCGATCGAGTTGCCCTTGGACCGGAGGTAGCGGTAGCCGGCGTCGCGGCCGGTGAAGTCGACCAGTTCGGGCCGCCGCATGGTCCAGTCGCTGTACAGCAGGCCCTCGTCGCCGAGGAGTTCCACTTCGAGGCCGCTGATCTCCTGGTTGAGCCGGGCGAAGGCGAGCTTCATCCCGGAGCCCTCGGGGCCGGGCTGGCCTGCGACGAGCTGCTGGCGCAGCCGCTCACCGGTGAGCCGGGCGACCTCCGCCTCGACCCACAGGGTGAGCAGGCGCTGGTGCAGGTCGTGGGTGCGCAGCTCGGGGCGTTCGCGCCAGGTCCTGGCGACCGGGCCGATCATGCCGCCCTCGCGGGGGATGCGGGAGCCGCCGATGGACACCCGCTCGTTCATGAGGGTGGTCTGGGCGACCTTCCAGCCCTCGCCGACGGGCCCCAGCCGGTGGCTGTCGGGAATGCGCACCCCGGTGAGGAAGACCTCGTTGAACTCGGCCTCGCCGGTGATCTGACGGAGTGGCCGGACCTCGACGCCGGGGTCGGTCATGTCGCAGATGAAGTAGCTGATGCCGCGGTGTTTGGGCGCGTCGGGGTCGGTCCGGGCGATGAGGATCGCCCAGCGCGCGAGGTGGGCGCTGGAGGTCCACACCTTCTGCCCGTCGACCACCCAGTCCCCGCCGTCGCGCACCGCGCGCGTACCGAGGGCGGCGAGGTCGGAGCCCGCGCCGGGTTCGCTGAAGAGCTGGCACCAGACCTCCTCGCCCACCCAGAGGGGGCGCAGGAACCGCTTCTTCTGCTCGTCGGTGCCGAAGCCGAGGATGGTCGGGGCCGCCATGCCGAGGCCGATTCCGATGCGGCGCGGGTCGTTGTCGGGGGCGCCGGCGGCGGCGAGCTCGGCGTCGACCACGGGCTGGAGGGAGCGCGGGGCGTCCAGGCCGCCGAGCCCGGCCGGGTAGTGCACCCAGGCGAGTCCGGCGTCGAAGCGCGCCTTGAGGAAGTCGGTGCGCTCGGTCGTCGCCGGGGGGTGCGCGGCGAGCAGTTCGCGGGTGCGGCGGCGCAGTCCGGCGGCGTCGGGTGCGGTCATCGGGCGGCTCCTGACGGGAGGACGACGATGCGGCCGGTGCTGGTGCCGTCGGCGACGCGCTGGACCGCGGACGCCGCCTCGTCCATCGCGGCCCGCTCGCTGATCAGCGGCTTGATGACGCCTTCGGCCGCGAGCCGGGTCAGCTCCCGGTGGCAGTCGCGCACGGCCTGCGGGTCCTTGGTGTTGTAGAGGCCCCAGTGGAGCCCGAGAACGGAGTAGTTCTTCACGAGGGCGTGGTTGAGCGCGGGGGTGGGAATCGTGCCGGAGGCGAAGCCGACGACGACGACGCGCCCCTCGAAGGCGATGCACTTCACGGACTTGGCGTAGGCGTCCCCGCCGACCGGGTCGTAGACGACGTCGGCGCCCCGGCCGCCGGTGAACTCCTTGACCGCCGCGACGATGTCCTCGCTGCGCCGGTCGATGACCAGGTCGCAGCCGAGCGCGGCGGCGGTCTTCGCCTTCTCCGGTCCGCCGGCCACGCCGATGACGGTGGCGCCGGCGGCCTTGCCGAGCTGGACGGCGGCGCTCCCGACCCCGCCCGCGGCGGCGTGTACGAGCAGGGTCTCCCCCGCCTGCAGCCGGGCGCGCCGGTGGAGCCCGAACCAGCCGGTCTGGTAGCCGATGTGCAGGGCCGCGGCCTCCGCGTCGTCCAGGGAGTCCGGAGCGTCCAGCAGGGCCGCCTCGTCGGCGACGACGTACTGGGCGAGGCCGCCGTGCGGCAGGGCGGGGGTCGCGAGCACCCGGCGTCCGTCCTCGGTGCGGCCGCAGATCTCGACGCCCGGGGTGAACGGCAGCGGGGGCCGTACCTGGTACTGGCCCCGGCAGAGCAGCGCGTCGGGGAAGTTGATGTTCGCCGCGAGCACCTCGACACTCACCTGCCCGCCGCCGGGCACCGGCCGGTCCGTCTCCTCCAGCCGCATCACCTCGCTCGGCTCGCCGTTCCGGTGCACTCGCCATGCCTGCATGAGGGGCCTCCACAACACTGTCGGCATTACCACTGCTCCGGCGCATACTAAGCGGTCGCTTGCCCCTCTGGGAACAACCTGCGGACAACGGTCCCGGACACGGCCGTGCGCCCGGCCCCGCCGCGAGGAGTGCGGGGCGCCGGGCGCACGGCCGTACGCGGGGGCTACCTGCCCACGACCACCTCGGCGACCTGCGGCGCCGTCGTCCCGCCCCGCCAGGCCAGGCGTACCGCGTCGGCGGTGCTCCCCGGGGTGTCGATGGCGGTGTATGCGCCGCTCAGCGCGCCCACGGTGCGCCAGTCGCCGTCCGCCATACGTAGCTGGACGTCGGCCGTGCCCTCGGAGCCGGACGGCCGCAGCACCGTCACCGAGCCGACCGGCCGCGCCGCGAGGAGGTCCACCTCCAGCGACTCACCGTTCCCGGCCGCTCGCGCGCCCCGGTACACGGTGCCCGGGTCCCCGTCGGCCGCCGCGCGCAGCGAGGAGCCGTCGGCGGCGGGCGGGTTGCCGGTGACCGCGCCGTCCGTGGTCGCCACCTGGAACTCGCGGACGACGACCCAGCTGCTCTGCCCGGCGGTCGCCCGGGCGCGCACGTAGCGCGCCTTCGTCCCGGCGGGCGGGGCCGCCGTGACGTCGGGCCTGCCGGAGAAGTCCGCGAGCTTCTGCCAGTTCCTGCCGTCCTCCGAGTACTCCAGGACACCCTCGTGGAGGTAGTCGTCGGTGCTGCCCGGCTTGGCCATGGCGAGCGTGACGGAGCCGATGGCCCGGGACTCGCCCAGGTCGACGGTCAGCTGGTCCCCGGCCGCGGGCGCCCCGTCGCTCCAGAAGTACGTGGAGTCGTCGCCGTCGAGCATCCGGGCCACGGTGTTGCTCTGGTACGTACCCAGGCTGGTCGAGGCCGCGGGCCTGCCGCTGACACCGAGGAGCCGGTCGTACTCGGCGGTGGCGGCGTCGGTGAACCCGTCCAGCTGCCCGTCGCCGACCAGCACCGGCACCTTGCGCCCGTCGAGCCCGGTGTACGTGAACGAGGCGGCGCGCTCCACCAGTGCGGGCAGCTGCTGCCGGAGCTCCCACGCCTGGGCGCCCTTCCCTGCGCGGGCGGCCTCCACCATGCGCAGGGCGGTGCGCGTGGCCGTCGCCCAGGACTCGGTGGCGTCCAGCCAGGGGCCGGCGTCCGCGATGAAGCCCCGGTCGGGCAGCGCCGCGCGCAGCCGGGCGGGGGCCGCGCCCAGCGAGGCCAGGACGGAGTCGAGCCGCCCCGCGTCCCCGGACTCCCAGTAGCGCGCGAAGGCGGCGGACAGCTCCGGCGCCTTGGCGGTGTTGAGCGCGGAGCTGTAGTTGACGTCCGCGAAGGCCCGCAGCGCCTTCGCGGTCCGGGCGTCGCCGCCCGCGTACTCCTCGATGCCCTTGCCCCAGGACTCGCGCGGGTCGTAGGCGGCGTCGTTCCACGCGTAGTCCGCGACGGTGTACAGCGAGAGCTTCGACGCGTACGGCTGGATCATCGGGTTGGCGGTGATGCCGGCCAGCCGCCCGGGCAGTCCCTTCTCCCGGCCGTTGAAGGGGCCGAGCAGCAGCCGGTCGGTGGCGTAGTCGTTGACCGGGTAGTTGTCCCAGGTCAGGATCGGATGCCCGAACACCTTCCGAGCGGCGTCCGCCTGAGCGACCGTCATGGTGGGGGCGACGACGCCGACCCCGGTCCACTCGACCAGCACATCGGGGTCGAGCTGTTCGGACAGGGCCGTCTTGTACGCCGACGAGCTGACGTTGTAGTACTCGGTCGGGACCATCTGGAGCGGCTGGGCGCCGGGATGGGTGGCGATGAACTCCTGGTTGACCCGGTTGAGGAGATGGGCCTGGGCGGCACCGGCCGCGCCGCCGCCGGTTCCCCACTTCGCCTTGTCGGCGTCGCAGTTCCAGTTGGTGTAGCTGATGTCGTCCAGTGGCACCGCGAAGGTGCGGACGCCGATGTCCCACATCGTCCGGAACTTGTCCACGAGCGCCTTCGCGTCCGCGTCGGAGCTGTAGCACACCGAGAGGCCGGGTGAGAGGGCGTAGGTGAACTCGACGTGCCGCAGGGCCGCCCGGTCGGCGAGGTCCTTGATCTCGGCCAGCCGGTCGGCGGGGTAGGGGTCGCGCCACTTGGCCCGGAGGTAATCGTCGTCCTTGGGCGAGTACACGTAGATGTTCATCTTGTGCTCGCCGTAGTAGTCGAGCTGGTCGAGGCGGGCCTCGTGCGACCAGGGGGTGCCGTAGAAGCCCTCGATGACCCCGCGCAGCGCGGTGCCGGGCCAGTCGCGCACGGCGAGTCCGGCGACCTTGCCGCCCGGGTGTTTGCTGTGCGGCAGGACCTGGCGCAGGGTCTGCGCCGCGTAGTAGGTGCCGGTGGCGTCCTTGCCGGCAAGGACGATCCGGCCGGCGCCGATCCCGAGGACATAGCCCTCCGCGGGCAGTGCGGCGGGCCCGTCGAGCTTCTGCGCGGCGAGGGCGGCGGCGTCACCGGCGTACACGGTGAGCCGGCCTGGGGCCGGGCGCTTCGCACGGACGACGTGCTGGGCGCCCGCCTCGCGCAGGGCCGTCTCCACCACGTCGAGCGTGGGCCCGTCGGCCGTCCCGCCGGCGACGAGGGTGACGGTGGGGGTGACGACCACCCGGTCCGGGCGGGGCTCGGCGGACTGCGGGGCCGGGGTGATCGCAGGTGTGTCCTGGGCCTTGGCCGGTGCGGGCGGGGCGTCGTCCGCTCGGGCGGACGGCCCGGCGGCCAGCAGGCCGCCGGCGAGCAGGGTCGCCGCGGCGGTGAGTGCGGTGATGCGGGGCGGGCGAGGCGTCACAGATCCTCCATTGGTCACTCAAGTCACCAGAGTCGCGCAACACAACGTGACTGAATTCAACATCCTGGCGCTGACATGTCAATGGTCTGGACAACATCAATGCGTGGACCTGCGGTTTTACGGCCGACTGCCCCCTGTGCGACTACCGGGCGAAGAGCTCGAACGGGACCGCCGGACGTCCGCCGAAGCGTTCGGCGGCGGCCTCGGCGTTGCCGGTGAGGAAGGTGCGGCAGTAGGTCTCGGGATCCTCGTCCGTGAGGACTTCGATGTACGTGCGGTGGGCCAGGAGGGACCGCACGGACCGTTCCAGGCCGGCGGTCGCGTCCACCGCGTGGGTGGGCGTGGACGACCCCGCCACAGCCACCCAGCGCACCCCGTCCCACGGGGCGAGGCCCCGCTCCCCCAGCTCCGGGAAGATCCAGCGGTTGCCCGCGTCGGCCGCGGCGTCGAGCGTGGCGCGGCCGACGGCGCGGTGGTCGGGCGTGTTCCACGCGACACCACCCCAGGTGTCACGATGGTTGAGCGTGATCACCAGCTCGGGACGGTACCGGCGGATGGCCGCCGCGATGTCCCGACGGAGCGGGACCCCGTACTCGACCACGCCGTCCCGGTGGTCCAGGAACTCGACACGGGAGACGCCGACGGCCGCCGCGCTCGCACGCTGCTCCCGCTCGCGCAGGGGCCCGCACTCCTCCGGTTCCAGGGTGTCGATACCGGCCTCACCCCTGGTCGCGAGGAGATACGTGATCTCGCGTCCGGCGTCGGTCCAGCCGGCCACCGCTGCCGCACATCCGTACTCCAGGTCGTCGGGGTGGGCGACCACGGCGAGCGCGCGCCGCCAGTCCTCGGGCATGGGCTTCAGCTGCTCGGTCATATCCGCAGGCTAACCGGCAAGGCGGGGGGTGAGACCCGTGACACGACCGGCTTCGATACCCAGGGGGGTATCCTTGGCCGTCCGGGGCAGGAGAGAGCGAGATCTCTCCCGCACCCCGGTGAACGAAAGGAACACAGCTCGTGACCAGCCCCGTATCCCTCTCCCCCGCCCAGGCGGCCGCCCGGCTCACGGAGTTCACCGTGATCGACGTACGCGCACCCGGTGAGTACGCGGCCGGGCACGTGCCGGGGGCGCTGAACATACCCCTCGACCGGCTCGACCAGGCGCTGCCCGCGCTCAAGTCCGCCTCCGCCCGCGGCGCGCTGCTCATGGTCTGCGCCTCGGGCAATCGCTCCACGCGGGCCTGCGGCATCCTGTCCGCGGCCGACATCGACGCGGCGACGCTCAGCGGCGGCACCTCCGCCTGGGAGAGCGAGGGCCACGGCCTGGAGCGTCCGGTGGGCGCGCGGGCCACCTGGCCGATGGAGCGCCAGGTCCGGCTGGCGGCCGGCTCGCTCGTGGTGGCCGGGCTGCTGGCCGGCCTCAGGTACCCCGCCGCGCGCTGGCTGTCCGCCGGTGTCGGCTCCGGGCTCGTCTTCTCCGCCGTCACCGACACCTGCGGGATGGGGGCGGCGCTGTCGAAGCTCCCGCACAACCGCGCGCCGCGCTCGGCGCCGAGCCTGAACGCGACGCTGGACGCCCTCCAGGGCTGAGACCTCGCGGGGCCGGCCCCCTGCGGCCGGCCCCGGACGGTGTGCGTCAGACCTCGTCGCGGACCAGCGCGAGCAGCCGGTCCAGTACCCGGGGCCCGCCCGCGCGCAGCCCGTCGTGCTCGAACTCGTCGGTCACCCAGGTGCGCAGCCCCCGGATCGCGGCGGCGGTGCGCAGCGCGTGGGCGGTGTCCACGTACATGTCGTCGTGGTAGACGGCGGCGGCCACCGGGACCTCGTTGGCGGCCAGGCGCTCGGGGTCGTACAGCGGCTCCCAGTCGGTGCGGGCGGCGAGGAGCTCGGCCGTCTCGCGCAGCGGGCGGAGCGCGGGGTCCACCTCGAAGTGCCACGGGTGGATGGACTCACCCGTGAACAGGACCGGTCCGTCGCCCGCGAGGGCTGTCGCGGCGTCGAACCGCGGGAACTCGGCGCGTACCCGCTCGGCCGCCCAGTCCGTGGGGCGCCCGCCCTGGCCGTAGATGGCCTCGTGCATGAGGGCGTACAGGGGGTGCCCGGCGAACGAGGTCGCCGCGCGCACGGCCTCCTGGAAGGTGTCGGACAGCTCGGTGCCGTGCGGTGTGCGGACGAAGGCGTTCTCCAGGAGGTAGTGCAGCTGGTGGCTGCCGCTGCCGCCGCCGAGCATGATGCCGAGGGACTGGAAGCTCTCGGCCGTCAGCCGGTGCCCGCCGCTCTCGGTGCGGTGCTCCACGAGGTGAGCGGTGATCTCCCGGGCGCGTTCGACATCCTGCGGGTAGCGGGCGTAGTGCGCGGCGACCTTCCGTGCGATGCGGGGGTACGCGGCCCGGTAGACGTCGTCCGCGTGGGCGTCGAGGGAGGGCAGACCGCCGGTGATCAGGACGGTGTCCAGCCCCTCGGGGGCGGCCGAGAGGTACCGGACGGCGCAGAAACCGCCGAAGGACTGGCCGAGAACGGTCCACGGCGCGCCGCCGGTCAGCCGCGGGCGGATGAACTCGCAGTCCCGCACGATGCTGTCCGCGCGGAAGTGGCCGAGGTAGTCGGCCTGCTCGCGCGGCCCGCCCCGCAGCGGCAGGGTCTGCCGGTTGGCCGGGGTGGACAGGCCGGTGCCGCGCTGGTCGAGCAGGAGCACCCGGAATTCCCGCACCGCCCGCCCGAGCCATGCCTCGGCTCCGGTGAAGCGCCGGGCGCCGAAGCCGGGCCCGCCCTCCAGGTACAGCAGCCAGGGCAGCTCCTGGCCGGCCTTGGACGCGGCCACGACCTCCCTACCGAAGACCTCGATCCGCTCACCGCCGGGGTCGGCGTGGTCGAGCGGGACGGTGAAGCGATGGTCGGTGAGGACGAGGCCGGGCTGCCGGTAGCTGTTCAAGGGTGCTCCTGGATCGGACGGTTCCCGGACAGTTCAGCACACCGGTGTGCCCCGGACGGTCGCGGCCCGTGTGCGGCCGGGGCACCCGGCTCCTACCGTGCTCTCATGATCCGGTTCGAGCAGGTCGGCAAGGTCTATCCGGACGGCACGACCGCGGTCGACGCGCTGTCCTTCGAGGTCGCCGAGGGAGAACTGGTCACCCTGGTGGGCCCTTCGGGCTGCGGCAAGACGACCACGATGATGATGGTGAACCGGCTGATCGAACCCACCTCGGGCCGCATCCTCGTGGACGGCCGGGACATCGCGAAGACCGACCCGGTGAAGCTGCGCCGCGGCATCGGCTACGTCATCCAGCAGGTGGGGCTCTTTCCGCACCGGACGGTCCTCGACAACACCGCGACCGTGCCGGCGCTCGTCGGCTGGAAGCGATCGAGGGCCCGGGAGCGGGCGGCCGAGCTGCTGGATCTGGTGGGCCTCGACCCGTCGGTGTACGGCTCCCGCTACCCCGCGCAGCTCTCCGGCGGCCAGCGCCAGCGCGTCGGCGTGGCGCGGGCGCTCGCCGCCGACCCGCCGGTGCTCCTGATGGACGAGCCGTTCGGCGCGGTGGACCCGGTGGTGCGCGAGCGGCTGCAGAACGAATTCCTGAAGCTCCAGTCGAGGGTGAGGAAGACGGTTCTGATGGTCACCCACGACATCGAGGAGGCGGTGCGGATGGGTGACCGCATCGCCGTGTACGGGCAGGGGCGCATCGAGCAGTTCGACACGCCGGCCGCGGTGCTCGGGGCGCCCGCGACCCCTTACGTGGCGGAGTTCGTCGGCGCGGACCGCGGGCTGAAGCGGCTGTCGGTCACCGCGATCGAACCGGCCGACCTGGAGCAGCCGCCGGTGGCCCGCCTGGACGAACCGGCGGAAGTGGCGGCGGCCCGGCTCGGCGCGGCCGGCGCGCGCTGGGCGGTCGTGCTGAACGGGGCGGGCGAGCTGCACGGCTGGGTGGCGGCGGACGCGCTGCGGATCGCCGGGGACCAGGGGACGGTGGGCGAGCTGGCTCGCCGGATGGACGCGTGGGTGCCGGTGGGCGCGCCGTTGAAGCGGGCGTTCAGCGAGATGCTCCAGCGGGACGCGGGGTGGATCGCGGTGCTGGACGGGGCGCGGTTCCTCGGCGTGCTGACCCCGGCGAAGCTCCACGAGGCCCTGCGGCGCTCGGTGGACGCGGACGCGCAGGGCGTGGGGCGCGACGAGGTGGGGTTCGACTCGGTGGCGGATGCCTGAGGCCGCCCCGGTGGCCGGTCAGGCGTCCGCGGCGTACCGCCAGAAGTCGCGCATCGTCCGCGGCGGCGTGGGGCCGGTCAGTTCCACCTGGGTGAGCATGATCGCGACCGTGCCCGTGGCCGGGACGATGTGCGCCGTGGTGCCGGTGCCGCCGACCCAGCCGTAGCGTCCCGGCACGTTCCACGGGGCGGTCCTGTCGATGTCCACCGCGCCGCCGAAACCCCAGCCCTGTCCCTCGGTGAACAGCCCGCTCGCCTCGCGCTGTGCGGGGGTCAGGTGGTCCGTCGTCATCTGCCGCACGGACGCGGGAGACAGGAGGCGCCGGCCCTCCACCATGCCTTCGCCGAGCAGCATGCGGGCGAAGGCGTACAGGTCGTCCGCGGTGGAGACCAGTCCGCCGGCGCCGGACGGGAAGTCCGGCATGCCGCTCCACTGCCCGGCCGGGGTGTCGATCAGCTCCAACCCGCCGTCCGCGGTGGGCCTGTACAGCGCGGTGAAGCGGCCGAGCTTGTCCGCCGGGACCGCGAAGCCGGTGTCGTTCATGCCGAGCGGGGCGAAGATCCGCTCGGCGAAGAACTCCGGCAGTGACTGACCGGCGACCCGGGCGATGAGCACGCCAAGGATGTCGGAGCAGGTGTTGTACAGCCACTCCCGGCCCGGCTGGGAGAGCAGTGGGATGCGCGAGAGCGTCTCCATCCAGGCGTCCGGGGGAAGGACTCCGCGCTGCAGCGGCGAGCCCTGCTTCAGCTCGCCGAAGAGGGGGCGGACGGCGGGCAGCGAGAAGTCGGACGGGAATCCGTACCCGGCGCGCGACGTCATGAGGTCGAGGAGGGTGATGGGGCGGGAGGCCGGGACCACGTCGTCCACCGGGCCGTCCGGGGTGCGCACGACGACGGGTGCCGCCAGCTCGGGCAGCCAGGGGGCGACCGGGTCGGCCGGCGCGATCCGCCCGTCCTCCACCAGCATCATGGCTGCGGCGGCCGTGACCGGCTTGGTGAGCGAGGCGATCCGGAAGACCGAGTCCCGGGCCATCGGCGCGCCGTCGTCCGTGCCCGCGCTGCCCGCCGCCACCACGTCCGCGTGACCGCCGCGCGCCACGAGGCCCACGGCGCCGGGGACCGAACCGTCGCGGACCTGTTTGCCGAGAACTTCGCGCAGGGTGCTCATCGCTCCGCCTTCTCCGATGGGTGGTGTCGGCATACTGACCGGTGCGGCGGCGCGGATTCATCGGTCCACGCCGGGCGGCTCCGCGGTCTCAGTCCTTCTCGCCGGGGAGCAGGTGCTCGGAGCGCAGGTAGGCGCGGGCCACGTCCTCGGGGAGCCGTCGCCAGCTGTCGACCTGCTCGTTCAGCCGGGCCAGGTCGGCGGTGGTGAGGACGGTGTTCAGCTTGCCGAGGGCCTTGCGCACGCCTTCGCCGCCGGCGCGGGCCCGGTTGACGACGGGGACGAGGTAGTCGGCGTTCTGGAGGTGCTTGTCGTCGGCGAGGAGGACGAGCCCGAAGTCGTCCAGGGTGGCGTCGGTGGTGGTGGTCAGCACCATCTGGTCGCGGCCGCTCTGCACGGCCTGCTTGGCCTGCGTGGTGCCGACTCCCTTGGGGTCGACGGCGGTGATGTCGATGCCGTACGTCTTCTTCAGCCCGGGGGCGCAGTACGGGCGCTGGACGCACTCGTCGCCGGCCGCGAGGCGTACGGGCAGTCCCGAGCGGCCGAGGTCGCTGAGCGTCCTGAGGTGGTGCTCGCGGGCGTAGGCGGCGGTGACGGCGAACGCGTTCTGGTCGACGGCCTTGCCGGGGTCGAGGACGGTGAGCCCGCGTGGCGTGGCCAGGGCGCGCAGGGCCTTCATCGTGGCGGCGAGGTCGGGCGAGCCGACGGGGGCGGCGTCGGCGCCGTGCTCCTTGGCGTTCAGCCAGTCGGCGAAGGTGGCCGCGTATTCGGGGACCACGTCGATCTGGCCGTTCTCGAGGGCGGGTTCGTAGATCTCCCGGTTGGTGACGGAGATGATCCCGGTGGAGTATCCGGCGCGGTCCAGCAGCAGGGCGTACATCTGGGCGAGGAGGTCGCTCTCGGTGAACCCGGCTGAGCCGATGGTCAGGTGCTTGCTGTCGCCGGGCGGGGCGGTGACCGCGCCCTGGTTCTCCAGCGTAGGTCCGGTGGTGCAGGCGGTGGCAGCCAGCAGCAGGAGCGCGGCGAGCGGGCGGCCCGCCCGGACGCGGGCTCCGGCCCTCATGCGGCCTCCTCCGCCGCGCGCAGCCCGAACCGCCGCGGTGCGAACCGCTGGGCCGCTTCGAAGACCCCCTCGACGACCAGCGCGAACGCGGCGACCAGGACCGCTCCGGCGACCACCTGCGGGGTGGAGGCGAGGTTGAACCCGGCGGTGATGATGCGGCCGAGCCCTCCGCCGCCCGCGAGGGCCGCGATGGTGGCCGTGGCGACGAGCTGGACGGCGGCGATGCGCACTCCGGTGAGGATGAGGGGCAGGGCGAGTGGCACCTCGACCTGGAGAAGCAGTTGGCGGCCCGTCATGCCCATGCCCCGGGCGGCCCGGACGACGTCCCGGTCGACCTCGCGCATGCCGACGTACGCGTTGGTGAGCAGCGGGGGCACGGCGAACAGGACCAGCGCCACCACCGTCGGGCCCTCGCCCCAGCGGCCGACCGGGGTGAGCAGGAGCAGCACCAGGACGGCGAAGGTGGGCACGGCGCGCCCGACGTTGGAGATGTTGACGGCGAGGGCGCCGCCCCGGCCGAGGTGGCCGAGGAGCAGCGCGACGGGCAGCGCGATGAGGCAGCTGATCAGCAGGCAGACAGCGGTGAGGTAGAGGTGCTGGCCGAGCCGGGCCCAGATGCCGTCCTGGCCGTGCCAGTGCGCGGCGGTGGTGAGCCAGGACCAGGCGTCCGCCAGGGTGTTCACGACCGGCTCCTCGTCCACGGGGTGAGCAGGCGTTGCAGCAGCAGAAGCAGCAGGTCGGCGGCGACGGCGATGACGACGCACAGGACGGACGCGGTGAGCACCTGGGCCTTGAAATAGGTGTTCATCCCGGCGTAGATGAGGTTGCCGAGGCCGCCGTAGCCGACGATCGCCCCGATGGTGACCAGGGAGACCGCGGAGACGGTCGCGATGCGCAGCCCGGCCATCGCGGCGGGCAGGGCGAGCGGGAGCTCCACGGCGACGAGCAGCCGGACAGGTCCGTAGCCCATGCCGCGCGCTGCCTGCCGGGTCTCCTCCGGGACGGCGCGCAGCCCGGCGAGGACGTTGCGTACGAGCAGGGTCAGCGAGTAGAGGACGAGGCCCGCGACGACGAGCGAGGCCGAGAGCCCGTACACCGGCAGCAGCAGCGAGAACATGGCGAGCGACGGGATGGTGTAGAGGATCGTCGTCACGCCGAGCACGGGCCCGGCGGCCCAGTGCCAGCGTCGTGCGGCGAGGGCGAGCGGTAGGGCGAGGACGAGCCCGATGAGCACGGACACCGCGGTGAGCTGCACATGTTGCAACGCCGCTTCCCAGAGGATGTGGCGTCGGCTGCTGAGGTAGGCGCCGCAGACCCACTCATTGCGCGCGAGGCAGTCGTCGGGGGGCGCGGTCACCCGTCCATTGCAGCCCGCACGGCCGGGACGCGCGCGTCCGGGTCGTCCGATCGGGCCACCGCGCCCACGGGTCAGGAGGCGGCGGCGGCCTTGTCGAGGATCGCGGCCAGTTCGTCCGGGCGGGAGAACATCGGCCAGTGGCCGGTGTCCATGGTGATCAGCTCCCACCGCTCGCTCGTCAGCAGCCGGGCCACGTCCTCGCCCGGTTCCGGTCCGTCGAGGAGGCACTTGATGTACGTCGTCGGCAAGTCGCCGAGCGGGCGGTCCAGGACGGCCGGGTCGGCAAGGGCGGCGCCGGGGTGTGGCGTCGCGCCCTTCCGGAACCGTGCGATCTGCTCGCCGGTCAGCTCCTGGCCCTCGAATTCATCGGCTTCCGGTACGGCCCAGAGGCCGCCGTTCGCGTCGAGCTGCTCCTGGAGCGCGGCCGGCCCCTGCCACCACGCGGAGACGAACGACTCGCCGTCGGCGGGGACGGAGGCGTCCACGAAGACGACTCGGGCCGGCCGGTCGCCCAGACGCTCGGCGGCCTGTCCCACCGGGATTCCGGAGTAGCTGTGGCCGACCAGGACGACGTCGCGCAGGTCCAGGCGTTCCACTTCCGCGACGATGTCGGTCACATGGGTCTGCCGGCCGACCGGCCGGTCCCGTTCACGGCCGAGCCCGGACAGGGTCAGCGGGTGGGCGCCGTGCCCGGCCGCGCGCAGCGCCGGCACCACCTCGTCCCACGCGGACTGGTCCAGCCAGGCACCTGCCACCAGTACGAAATCAGTCATGCCCGGACCCTAGCGGTGAGGTCCGACAACCCCGTCGGACCGCGTCGCGCCGCTCATCGCCCGTGCGTGCGAACGGAGTTCCAGGATCTCCAGGACGCGCCCGCCCCAGCGCAGGTTCTCCTCCTCGAAGGACCGGCCGCGCATCAGGGTGAGATAGGGGCCGACCCGGTCGGTCTCCGCGAGGAACGCCGCCTCGTCGCGGCCATCGAGCAGGCGCAGGCGAAGCCGTTCGTAGCGGGCGAGCTTGGCGCGCGCCCACTCCATGCGCTCCTCGACCGAAGCGCGTACCGCTTCGGCGTCGCCGACGTCCACGGCCTGGATCATGACGAGCAGTTCGTCCCGGATGGCCGTGGGCCGTGGCGCCTCGGCGGTGAACGCGCCGAGCGTGTCGCGGCCGGCCGGTGTCAGCGTGAAGAGCCGCTTGTTCGGCCGGCGTACCTGCTCGACCACACGCGCCTCGATCAGACCGTCGTCGGCGAGCCGGTCCAGTTCACGGTAGAGCTGCTGCGGGGTGGCCGACCAGAAGTTCGCCACCGAGACGTCGAAGACCTTCGCCAGGTCGTAGCCGGACGCCTCGCCTTCGAGCAGGGCTGCCAGGACCGCGTACTTGAGGGACATCTGGACACGCTAGCACCCATGTGACTAATGTCGTTCGCACCTATTCAACAAATTGACTATGGAGGCCGGGATGCTCGCTTTCCGCAAGGCGGTCGAGGCGCACGATCCGGCGGCGGCCGAGGCCGCGCTGGCCGACGACGTCGTCTTCACCAGCCCGGTGGCGTTCAAGCCCTACTTGGGCAAACCGGTCACGGCCGCGATCCTGCGGGCCGTCTCGGAGGTGTTCGCGGACTTCCGCTACGTACGGGAGATGGCGAGCCCTGACGGGCGGGACCACGCACTCGTCTTCACCGCGAAGGTCGGCGACCGGGAGATCACCGGTTGCGACTTCCTGCATCTGGACGAAAAGGGCCTGATCGACGACCTCATGGTGATGGTCCGCCCCCTGTCGGCCGCGCAGGCTCTGGCCGCGGAGATGGGGGCACGGTTCGAGCGGATCAGCCGGGAAGCGGCGGCGGGCTGACCGGCCCGGCGGGCGACAGAAGGTGCGTCGGGGCGGGAGCCATCGCGGTGTCCGGCGCACGGCGTGGGCGTATTGTCCGGTTATGGGCAATGTCGGACCCGCCATGGACTCGGCGGAGGAGCGGCTGGACGCGACGGTGGCGTGCGCCGTGCGGGAGACGGGCGCCGCCGTGGCGATGCTCTACCTGCTGCCGCCCGGCGGTTCGACGCTCCGGCTGGCCGTGCTCGCCGGGATTCCGGCGGAGATCGCGGACCCCTGGCTCCGGGTGCCGCTCTCCGCACCGATGCCGGTGTCGGACGCGGTGAAGGACCGGCATCTGGTGTGGCTGGGCAGCCAGGAGGAACTGGCCAGGCGGTATCCGCGCCCCGCACTCGTCCTGCCGTACCGGTTCGCGCTGGCCGCCGCGCCCCTCGCCGACGGGACCGGTGTGCACGGCGGACTCGTCCTGCTGTGGCCCGGCTCCCACCCGGTGCAGCTGACGCCGCAGGAGCGTGATGCGGTCGGCCACTGCTGCCGCGACGCCGCGCGGGTGCTCCACGAGGCACGGGAGCGGGGCCACCCGGTGGACGCGGGAACGGCACCGCGGGTGCTCCCCCCGGCCACCGCTCCACCGCCCGCCCACACCGAGGCGGTCGCCGCGGCGGACTTCGTGGCCCGGCTGCCGGGCGGCTGCTGCACCCTCGACATGCACGGGAGGATCACCTATCTCACGGAGACCGGTGCCGACCTCGTCGGGGGGCGCGTCGAGGACCTGGTGGGGACGCTGCCGTGGGAGTCGCTGCGCTGGATGGCCGACCCGCTGTTCGAGGACCAGTACCGGGGCGCGATCATCAGCCGGGAGCCGATGTCCTTCGTCGCCCTGCGGCCTCCGGACCAGTGGCTGTCCTTCCGTCTCTACCCCGACGCGTCCGGGATCAGCGTGTACATCACCCCGGTCACCGGCCCGCACGCCTCGCCGCTCCCCAGCGCCACGGGCGCCGCAGCCTCGCCGAGCGCCCCGGGGCGTGCGGTCGCGCTCTATCACCTGATGCACCTGGCAGCGACGCTCACCGAGGCCGTCGGCATCCAGGACGTGGTCGAGCTGATCGCCGAACAGCTGGTGCCCGCCTTCCGCATCCAGGCGCTCGCCGTGCTGACCGTCGCGGAGGGGCGGTTGCGCATCGAGGGGCACCGGGGCTTCAGCGACGGGCTGATGGAGTGCTTCGAGGGCGCGCCCCTGGCGTCCGGAGCCCCCGTCGCGCAGGTACTGAGCACGGGCGTGCCCGCCTTCTACCGGACCTTCGACGAGTTCCGGCACGCCTTCCGGCCCGCGTCCCTTCAGGAGGGCCTGGCCGCCTGGGCGTTCCTGCCCCTGTTCGCCTCCGGGCGCCCCGTCGGCACGCTGGTGTTCGGATACGACCGGACGCGCCCCTTCGAACCGGAGGAGCGGGCGCTCCTCACCTCGATCGCCGGACTCATCGCCCAGGCGCTGGACCGGGCCCGCCTGTACGACACCAAGGAGCAGCTGGCCCACAGCCTCCAGGCCCATCTGCTCCCCCACACCCTGCCCCGCATCCGCGGACTCGACGTGGCCGCCCGCTACCTGCCCGCCACCCGGGGCATGGGCATCGGCGGCGACTTCTACGACGTCATCCCGCTCGACGCCACCACGGCCGCCGCGGCCATCGGCGACGTGCAGGGCCACAACGTGACGGCCGCCGCGCTGATGGGGCAGGTACGCACGGCGGTGCACGCCTCCGCCGGCGCACCACCCGCCGAGGTCCTGTCGCGCACCAACCGGCTGCTCGCCGACCTCGACGCCGACCTGTTCACCAGCTGCCTCTACGTCCATCTGGATCTGGCGGGCCACCGAGCCGTCCTGGCCACGGCCGGCCACCCGCCGCCGCTGCTGCGCCACCCCGGCGGGGACACGGAGGTACTGCGGTTGCCGCCGGGCCTGCTGCTCGGCATCGACCGGGACGCCCGCTACCCGACGACCGAGATCCCGCTGCCGCCGGGTGCCGCGCTCGCGCTGTACACGGACGGGCTCGTGGAGGTGCCGGGCACCGATCTCGACCGGTCCACGGCGGCGCTCGCCGACCAGTTCGGCCGGCACACCGGCCGCCCGATGGAGGCCGTCGCCGACCACCTGGTCCAGTACGCGAAGGACGTCACACCGGGCAGCGACGACATCGCGCTGCTCCTCATCGAGGCACTGAGGGGCGCGGGCGGCTGAGACGCCGGCCCCGGACACTTCAGCCGGCCGCACCGAACGACCGTTCCGCCGCCACGAGTTCCCCGGTGCACGGATGCTCCGGCGTGCCCAGCACCCGCCCCGCCGCGCCCGCCTCCACGATGCGGCCGTCGTCCATCACCGCGATCCGGTCCGCCCGGGCCGCCGTCGCCAGGTCGTGGGTGATCAGGACCAGCGCGTCGGTGTGCCCCGAGCGCAGCAGCCCGCCGAGCAGGCCGAGCACCGCGTCCCGGGACAGCGGATCGAGCCCGGAGGTGATCTCGTCGCACACCAGGACCCGGGGGCGGGCGAGCACCGCGCGGGCCAGGGCCGCGCGCTGGAGTTCGCCGCCGGAGAGGCGGGCGGGCGGGCGCGCCGCCTCCGTCTCCGGGAGCCCGAGGGCGCCCAGCAGCGCGAGCGCCTCGCGCCTCGCCCCGGCCGGGTCCGCTCCGCGAAGGCGCACCGCCGTCCGCGCGACCTGGTCGAGTACGGGGCGGTACGCGTCGAAGGCCGCCTTCGCGTCCTGGAACACGTACTGCACGGCGGCCAGCTGACTCCGGGACCGGTCGCGCAGCCCGGCCGGCAGGGGCTCCCCGTCGAGGAGCACGTCCCCGTCCTGGCGGGGATGCAGACCGGCCAGGCAGCGGGCAAGGGTCGTCTTGCCGCTCCCGGACCGGCCCACGACGGCCAGGCATTCTCCGGTGTGGACGGCGAGCGACACGCGGTCGAGCACGGGCGCCCGGCCGTGACGCGCGACGAGGGAACGCACGTCGAGCACCACGCCGTCCCGCCCCGCACCGCCCAGAGGCGCCCGGTCCCGCGCGTCCGCCGGCCCCGTGTCCCGCACCCGGCCCTCCCGCAGGACCACCACCTCGTCGGCCAGCGCCCGGACGACGTCCGCGTCATGGCTGAGCAGGAGTACGGCGATCCCCTGCCGGGCCACCGCGGCCAGCAGGTCCACGACACCGCGCTTCGTCAGCGGGTCCTGACCGGTGGTCGGCTCGTCGGCGACGACGGCACGCGCGCCGAGCAGCAGCACCTGGGCGAGCACGACGCGCTGCTGCTGGCCCCCGGAAAGCTGGTGCGGGTAGCGGCGCAGCAGCCGTCCGTCCGCCGGCAGCCGTACGCGGGCGAGTGCGTCGAGCACGCGTTCCCGCGCCGCCGCCCGGCGCCCCGGCCGGGGCAGGTGCCGGACCCGGTCCCGGGCGATGTCCAGGAGCAACGCGCCGATGCGGCGGGCCGGGTTGAGCGCGGCCGCCGGGTGCTGCGGTACGTAGCCGATCAGGCCCTCCGGGGCCCGTACGCTGCCGGTCACCCGCGCTCCGGGCGGATACTCGCCGAGCAGGGCGAGCCCCGTGGTCGTCTTGCCGCTGCCCGATCCGCCGGTCAGCGCGGTGATCCGGCCGGGCCGCAGGCTGAGGTCCACACCGTCGAGCACGGCGCGCCCGGCGACCTCCACCCGCAGCCCCTCGATCACGGCGACCGGCTCGCGCGCGGCGGTTCGTAGAGGTGTCATCGGTGCTTCTCCGTGCGGTGCGGGCGGATGAGCGCGGCGTCGGCGAGCAGGTTGCCGCCCATGGTGAGTGCGACGATCAGCAGGGCGGGTACCACCGCCGCCCACGGCTGCACGGACAGGCCGGTGCGGTTGCGGTCCACCATCACGGCCCAGTCGGCCGCGTCCGGGGCGACGCCCACGCCGAGGAAGGCGGCGGTGGCCACGAGGTACACCGCGCCGGTGAGGCGTACGCCGGTGTCCGCGGCGAGCGTGCGGCCGATGGACCGCCCGACGTAGCCGAGGGCCAGGCGTGCCCAGCTCTCGCCCTGCATGCGCAGCGCCTCGACGGCGGGGCGCGAGGCGGCTTCCGCCCCGGCGGCCCGTACGATCCTGGCCGCGTCCGGGATGCCGGCGAACGCGACCACGGCCGCGAGCCCGGCCGGGCCCGGCCGCACGGCGGCGGACACCAGCAGGACGACGAGCAGGGACGGCACGGAGAGCAGGACGTCCAGGGGGCGCATCAGCAGTTCCTCCAGCCAGGCCCGGCGGGTGAGGGCGCAGGCGAAGCCGACGGGCAGCGCCACCGCATAGGTCAGGGCCGTGGCCGAGACGGCGACGATGACGACGGACCGGCCGCCGAGCAGGACTTCGCGGAACACGTCGCGGCCGGTGAAGTCGGTGCCGAGCCAGTGGCCCGCTCCGGTGGTCAGCGAGGTACCGCGCGGTCCCGCCTCGCCGGCGAACAGCGGCCCGGCCAGGGCGATGAGGAGCGGCACTCCGAGGACGACGAGGCCGGGGACGAACCGCCTGGCCCCCTGGCCCCGGGCGGCCTCGCGCGGCCGGCCGACGACGATCCTCTTCAGCCCGCGCCGGGATCGGGCCGGCGCCACGGCCATCACGCGGCCACCTCCGTCCTGGGGGCGAGGCGTTGGGTGACCAGGTCGGCGCCCAGATTGAGCAGGACAGTGACCAGGCCGAACACCACCGCGAGCCCTTGCACCGTGGGCAGATCACGTTCCGCGACCGCGTTCATCAGGACGGTGCCGAGCCCGGGGACCACGAACAGGGCCTCCACCACGACCACCCCGCACAGCAGCCAGTCGACCGTGCGGGCCAGTTGCTGGGCGGCCGGGGTGAGGGCGTTGGGGAGGGCGTGCGCGTAACGGACGCGGGTGCGGGAGATGCCGCAGCGGTACGCCTGTGCCACGTACGGGGAGGCCAGCGCGTCGAGCATGCCGGCGCGGACGAGCCGGGCGAGGGAGCAGACCGGGCGCGCGAGCAGGACCAGGACGGGCAGGACGAGCGCGGCGGGGTGGGAGGAGAGCTCGGTGCCGTACCCCACGGCGGTCGGCGGGAACCAGCCGAACCGCAGGGCGAAGACGGTGACCAGCAGGGCTCCCAGCGCGAATTCGGGAACGGCGTACAGGGTGAGCAGCACCGCGCTGATGGTCCGGTCCACCGCTCCTCCCTCGCGCCGGGCCGCCAGCACGCCGAGGCCGACCCCGGCCGGGACCAGCAGCAGGACCGTCGGTACGGCGAGCAGCAGGGTGGGGCCGATCCCGTCGGCGAGCGCGGCGGCGACCGGTCGCCCCGAGGTGAGTGAGGTGCCGAGGTCGCCGTGGAGGAGGCCGGCCGTCCAGTCCAGCAGGCGTTCGTGGGCGGGCCGGTCCAGGTGCATGGCCGTACGGACGGCTTCGATGCGTGCGGGGTCGGGCTGGTCGCCGGCGAGGGCGACGGCGGCGTCGCCGGGCAGGGCCTCGGTGGCGGCGAAGACGAGCAGGACCACGGCGGCGGTCTGCGCGCCACCGAGGAGCAGCCGGCGCGCCGTCCGGCGTCCGGTCGCGTTCACGCCAGCCACACCTTGTCGAAGCGGGCCCAGTCGAGGGTGTTGGCGGGGGCCTTCCGCTCGATGCCCCGGACGTTGCGGGCGGTTCCGAGGATCCAGTCGGCGAAGCCCCAGATGAGGAACGGCCCCTCGGTGTACAGGCGGCGCTGCATGCGGGCGTAGACGTCGGCGCGCTGCTCCGGGTCCTTCGTGGACTGCGCCTGCCGGTACAGGGCGTCGAAGTCCTGGTAGCGCCAGTGGGTCGCGTTGGTGGTCGAGTCGGTGAGCAGGCGCTGCGAGAGGTGCGCCTCGATGGGCATCGCGCCGGAGCGGTAGCAGCACAGGGTGCCCGCGTCGAGGATGTCCTTCCAGTACGTGTCCTTGCTGCCTGTCCGTACGCGGACGGTGATGCCGGCCTTCGCGGCCTGGTCGCGGAAGACGGCGGCGGCCTCGGTGAAGCCGGTGGCGACCGGTGAGGTGTCCAGGGTGATCCGCAGGTCGTCGGCGCCCGCCTCCTTCAGCAGCCGCCGGGCGCGGCCGAGGTCCTGCTCGCGCTGGGGGAGGCCGTCGGCGTAGTACTCGTACCCCTTGCCGAAGAGGTCGTTGCCGATCTCTCCGGCGCCGGAGAGGGCGCTGCGGACGAGCTCCGCGCGGTCGGCGACGAGGAACAGCGCGCGGCGGACGCGTGGGTCGTCGAAGGGCGGCCGGTCGGTCTTCATGGCGAAGGACTGCATGGCGCTGCCGCGCAGCCGGACGATGGTCACGCGCCCGCCGTGCTCGTGGGCGCGGGCGGTGGCGGGGTTCAATTCGTGGGCGTACTCCACCTGGCCGCCCAGCAGGGCGTTGACGCGGGCGGACTCCTCGTCGGCGACGACGAATTCCAGTTCGTCCAGGTGCGGCGCGCCCTCCCAGTAGGCGTCGTTGCGGCGCAGCAGGGTGGAGCGGCCCGGTGCGAAGGAGACCAGGCGGAACGGTCCGCTGCCGACGGGTGCGTGGTCGAAGTCGCCCTCGCGCGCGGACGCCGGGATGATGTACGCGCCGAACGCGGCCATGACGTTGGGGAATTCGGCGGTCGGGCGCTTGAGGACGAACTCCACGGTCCGCTCGTCCGGGGCCCGGCTGGCGGCCAGGTCGATCGGTTCGAGCGAGGCCCTGGCACGGAAGGCGCGCTTCGGGTCGGCTATCCGGCGGTAGCTGTGCAGGACGTCGGCGGCCGTTACGGGTGTCCCGTCGTGGAAGACCGCGGCGCGCAGGGAGACCTTCCACCGCTTCAGGGTGGCGTCCGGTTCCCACGAGGCGGCGAGGCGGGGCCGGGCGGAGAGGTCGGCGCCGTAGTCGGCGAGCTTGTCGTAGAGGGCCTTGGCGCGGGCCGCGTCGGCGAAGAGGTTGCTCAGGTGCGGGTCCAGGGTCTCGCTCGCCCCTCCCCCGGCGAAGGCGGCCCTCAGCCGGCCGCCGCGCTTCGGGGTGCCCGCTTCCTCCTTCGCGTCGGAGGTGCCGGGGGTGCTCGCGCACCCGGAAAGGGCGAGGGCTGCGGCCGCTCCGACGGCTCCCGAGGCGATCAGGAAGCCCCGGCGGTGCGGGCCGGGGAGGTGGTCGTCATGCATCACGGTCGTCCTTGCTGTGCGGTGGGTTGCGGGGCCGGGCTCGGGCGCCGGCGCCGGGCGATGAGGTGGAGCCGGTCGCCGGCCGTCGTGCCCGCCGGGACCGCGCCTTCGCGCCAGGCGGGTTCGGTACGGGGGCCGGGCCCGTCGTGCAGGGCCAGTACCTCGAATCCGGCCTCGCTGACAGTGCGGTGCAGCTCCTCGGGCAGCAGCAGGCGCCAGGCCGAGCGCTGTTCGACCGGGGGCGAGCCGTCGTCTGCGGCCCAGGTGCGGGAGCGGTGCAGGAGGCGTCCGGCGGTGTCCACGCGGAGCCGGGTGACGGAGCGGTAGGTGACGCCCTCATGGGTGAACGCATGGGTGGCGGGGGCGTCGTCGCGGTGCGCGCGGTCGAGGAAGTAGGCGCCGTTGCGCATCTCGGCGACGAGCAGGCCGCCGGGGGTGAGTGCCCGGTGGCAGGAGGCGAGGCATCCGTCGAGTTCGGCGCCGGTCCGGCAGTACAGCAGGGCGCTGTCCAGGCAGACCACGGCGTCGAAGCGCCCCGCCCCCAGGTCGAAGCGGCGCAGGTCCGCACGTTGATAGCGGGAGCCGGGGTGGTGCCGTGCGGCGTACCGGAGCATCGCCTCGGAGAGGTCGGCGCCCGTCACCGTGCGGCCGGCCGTGTGCAGGTGGGCGGCGTCGCGGCCGGTGCCGCAGCCGATGTCCAGGACGCGGGCGCCGCAGCCGTGGGTGCGCAGGCACTCCTCGGTCCAGCGTCCGGCGAGCCGTTCGGCGTCGGGGAAGCGCGCCTCGTACAGGGCCGGGTTGTCGGTGAGCAGGTTCCTGTCCTTCATCGCGGCCCCCTCACGCCCGGGCCGGCAGGGGTGCCGGCCCGACGGGCAGTGCCCCGGTGCGGTGCAGCCGGGCGACGGCGGCCGCCGAGGCGAGCCCGAGGCCGGCACAGCACGCCCACGGCAGCCACTCGGCACCCGTGCGCGCGCCGGTGTCCATCGCCCAGCCGACGGCGGCGTTGCCCAGGGCGGCCGCGATGCCGGAGACCACGTAGAAGACGCCGAAGTAGGTCCCGGTGAGCCGGGACCGGCCGAAGCCGGGCACCAGTTCCATCACGAAGGGCTGGGCGATCATGAGGCCGGTCTGGAGGAGCAGGGCGCCGATCAGTACCGGGGCCATGCGCAGCACGATGCCGGGCAGGCCCACCGCGCCCGGTCCCGAGGTCACGAGCAGGGGCGGCACGAAGGCCGCGGCCATGAGCGCGAGGCCGCCGCTGATCCAGCCCGCCCGGCTGCCGCGGCGTTTCAGCGCCCGGGTGATGCGCAGCTGGAGCGCGAGCCCGGCGAGCGTCGCGACGACGAGGACGGGTCCGGCCGCTCCGTCCCATCCGGTGGCCCGACGGGCGCCCTCGGGCAGCAGCAGATAGAGCTGGCTCTCCAGCGCGACCATGGCCACCATGGCCAGGGCGAACGCCATGAACGCCCGGTTCCCCACGACTTCGCGCCAGTCGGCCAGCACGCTCTCCTGAGCGGGGGCTACCTGTCCGGCCGGCAGCAGCAGGGCCTGGGCGACGGTCAGGAGCGCGAAGAGCCCGGCCGCCGTCAGGGCCGCGGCCCGGAAGTCGACGAGAAGCAGCGCGCTGCCGAGCAGGGGGCCGACAAGGGCCCCGGTCGTCGCGAACACGTTGAACAGGGCGAATGCCTCGGCCTTGCGCTCACCCGCCTCCTGGGCGAGGTAGGCGCGGACGGCCGGGTTGAACAGGGCGCCGGCCAGCCCGCTGAGCACCGAGGCCGCCAGCAGCACCGCCGTGCCGTCGCCCAGGGCGAACAGGCCGAAGCCCACGGTCCGCAGTGCGCAGCCGGTGATGATCACGCCCCGGGCGCCCAGCCGGTCCGCCGCCGAGCCGCCGATGACGAAGAGCCCCTGCTGGCTGAGGTTGCGTATGCCGAGCACGGTGCCGACGGCGGCGGCGGACATGCCGAGGTCGCGGCTCAGATGGACGGCGAGGTAGGGGATGAGCAGGTAGAAGCCCGTGTTCACACCGAGTTGGTTGACCAGCAGCAGGCGGACGGCCGGGCTGAAGTCGCGTATCTCGCGCCAGGGCGTCACGGTCCCACCTCTGCCGGGGCGGGCTCCGGGCTCGGATGTACGCCGAGTCCCGGCCGCGCGTTGGCGCGTACGGTGCCGTCGTCGCCCCCGATCCCGGTCCAGGGGTCGTGGGCGAGCAGGAGATGGCCGTCCAGGTCGGTCCACCGGGCGCGGTCGGCGAGGTGGACGGCGGGGGCGATGCCGAGTGAACTGGCGGTGAGGCAGCCGAGCATGAGGTCGGTGCCGCTTCCGGCGATCAGGCCGGCGATGCGCAGGGCCGCGCCGGGCCCGCCGCACTTGGCGAGCTTGACGTTGATGCCGTGGACGCGGCCGGCGAGGCGGCGGACGTCCTCGAAGGAGACCGCGTCCTCGTCCGCGACGACCGGCAGCGGTGAGTGCGCGGCGAGCCGGGCCAGACCTTCCGGGTCCCCCGGTGCGACGGGCTGTTCGACGGCTTCGACGCCCAGTTCGGCGAACCGCCCGAGCAGCCGGGGCGCGGCGGACCGGCTCCAGCCGCCGTTCGGGTCGAGCAGCAGGCGTGCGCCGGGGGCGGCGGCGCGGACCGCGCGGACCCGCGCGATGTCGTCCTCGGCGTCCGCCGATCCTGCCTTGACCTTGAGGACGGTGAATCCCCGCTGCGCGAGACGGGCGGCGAGGGCGGCGGCCCGGGAGGGCGCGGTGATCCCGATGGTCCGGGCGGTCACGGCCGTGGGCGGGGCGGCGGCGCCGAGGAGCCGGTGCACGGGCTCACCGGCGCGCTTGCCGACGAGGTCGAGCAGCGCGGACTCCACGGCGGCCGTGACCGCCGGGGGCGTTCCGGTGGCGTCCTCGGGGAGCGCCGCGAGGGCGGTCTCCGGGTCGGGGAAACCGGCGAGTGCTTGGGCGGACCGGTGCAGCCACCGGCGCAGGGCCCCGGCGTCCAGCCCGTAGTACACGCTGGTGACGGCCTCGCCGTGGCCGTGGAGACCCTGGTGCCCGACGGACAGCCGGACGGCGTGCCGGGCGGTCGTGGTGGACCGGGAGATCCGCAGCGGCTCGGCGAGCCGGAGCTCCACGGTGCTGAGGGCGCATTTCATCGGGGCTCCTGGGGAACGGTGACCGTGGTGCAGCGGGTCCAGCCCGTGGCCTCCACCGCGCCGGGGTGGGAGATCTCCACGGGGCGGGTCGCGGGGGCACCCGTGCGGAGGCCGTGCAGGGCGTTGAAGCCGTCGTCGAAGACGCTGCCGAGATAGCGGTGCGGTCCGTCGGGGAAGACGGTGGCCACGACCGCGCCCGGGTGCGCGCGGGCTGCCCAGGCGGCGACGAGGGCGACCGCCCCGGTGCTCCAGCCGCCGCTGACGAAGTTGCCCCGGGCGAGTCTGCGGCAGCTGTCGGCGGCCTCGGCCGGGCCGACCCAGTGGACCTCGTCGAAACGGTCGTGGGCGACGTTGCGGGGGTGGATGCTGCTGCCGAGGCCGCGCATGAGCCGGGGGCGGGCGGGCTGGCCGAAGATGGCCGAGCCGGTGGAGTCGACGCCGATCAGCCGCAGCGCGGGCCAGTGCCGGCGCAGTGGGGCGGCGATGCCGGCGCTGTGCCCGCCGGTGCCGACGCTGCACACCAGGACGTCCACCCGGTCGAGCCGGCCGGCGATCTCGGCGGCGAGCGAGGCGTAACCGGCGGTGTTGTCGGGGTTGTTGTACTGGTCGGGCCAGTAGGCGTCCGGCAGGGCGGTCCGCAGCTCACGGAGCCGGGCGAGCCGGGCCGCCTGCCAGCCGCCGCGCCCGGCCGGGCGGTCGACCAGTTCGAGCCGCGCGCCGTGGGCGCGGAGCAACTGCCGCATGGACGGTTCGAGTTCGCTGTCGCCCACCAGGATCACGGGGTGGCCGAGCGCCTGGCCCGCGAAGGCCAGGCCGATGCCGAGTGTGCCGGACGTCGACTCCACGACCGGTGCGCCGGGACGGAGTTCGCCGCGTTCCTCGGCTCTTTCGAGCATCGAGACGGCGGCTCGTGCCTTCATGCCGCCCACCCCGAAGCCTTCGAGCTTGGCCCAGAACCCGGGGTGCGGACAGGGCAGGGGCACGGTGATGCGGGCGAGCGGGGTGCGCCCGACGAGGCCGAGCAGTTCGCGGTTGCCTGCGGGGCGCAGGAGTGCCGTGGTCACCGGGTGCCTCCGTACTGGTGGATGGTGCCGGGGCCGCCGTCGAGCCAGAAGAAGGGGTACGGCTCCGCGGACACGGCGGTGACCCCGGAGCCGATGAGCCGGGGCAGCACCGCGCTGCCCGTCTGGGCGAACATCACGAGCGGCTTGCCGTGCCGCAGGGCGTGGGTCCTGAAGTGCTCGAAGCTGCCGTTGCCGAGGGTCATCCCGGAGGCGAGGACGGCGTCGCAGCGGCTGAGCAGGTCCGCGGCATCCCTGCGTACCGGCTCGTCCCACTCCGTGGTGCCGCCCTTCAGATCGCAGGGCACGTACCGCAGTCCGCGCTCACGCAGCGCTTCCAGGAGCGAGTTGACGACGCCGACGACGAGCACGGTGCGGCCGGGCGGGAGGCCGAGGAGGCCGACGACGGCGCGCGCCCTGGCCCGCGACCTCTCCAGCGAGCCCCCTGCGGGCAGCGGCACCGGCCGGGCACCCGAGGCGGGGCCGTGCGGCAGGACGTGCATGAGGAAGGCGTCGAGCGCGGCGATCCGTACCGGCCGCAGCGGGTGGGCGAGCAGCGTGGCGGCATCGGTGCCGACGCACTCGTCGGCCGCGCCGTCCGGCAGCTCACCCGGTTCGACCGCGCAGGAGCCGACGGCGGCGCCGATACGCAGGCTCAGGACCTCGTTGCGGTAGCCGCCGGCCCGCCCTGCATGCCTGACGGACTGGCGGGTGGTGAAGGCGGTGCTGACGCGGAGGGTCCTCGGGTCGTGCCCGTACCCGCCGGCCAGGACGCGGGAGACGAGCTCGTCGCACGAGCCGGGGGCCGGGGAGGTGGCGGTGTGCGCGATCACCGGGACACCACCCGGGGGCGAAGGCCCGCCAGCAGCGCTTCCACGCGGGCTCGGGCGCCCGGGCCGTCGGTGTCGCCCGCCATCACATGCCCGAGGTATCCGTTGTTGCTGCCCTCGGCGGTGACCCGGGTGCCGGGCGCGGCGAGACTGAGCTCCAGCACGTCGTCGGCCTCGCCGACCGCGACGCCGCCGTCGATGCCGTCCAGCACTCCCCCGGTGCCGGGCACCAGGAAGCCGATGGCGGCGCTGCGCAGGCCGGTGTCGTGCGGCCGCAGATCCGGCTCCTCGCCGAGCGCCACGCTCACACAGGCGGCGGCGAGGTCGATGCCGGTCACATGGCGGACGAGTTCGGTGATGCGGTTGCCGGCCGGGCGGGGGTTGACCTCCACCACGCGGGGTCCTTCGGGGGTCAGTTTGATCTCGGTGTGCGCCACCACGCCGTCCAGGCCCAGTGCCTCGATCGCCCGGACCGCCGTGTCCCGGGCGGCGCGGGCGTCCGCTGCGGTGAGGGCCGCCGGGAACATGTGGCCGGTCTCCACGAAGGCCGGTGCGCCGCCGATGCTCTTGTCGGTCACCCCGATCACCCGGGTCCGCCCCCGGTGCGTGACGGTCTCGACGCTGACCTCGGGACCGTGCAGCAGCTCTTCCAGCAGGATGACGGGAGAACGCCGCTGTCCCCGTGCGTTGACCGGGAAATCGGCGAGGGCGCGGTGGGCGTCGGCGAGCTGGGCCTCGTCGTCCACACGGCGCACCAGCATGCCCGCGCACAGGTCGACCGGCTTCACGACCAGCGGCAGCCCGATCCGTGCCGCCGCCTCGGCGGTGCCGGCCCAGTCGGCACAGACCGCGTAGCGCGGTCCGGGCACTCCGGCACGGGCGAGGACGTCCCGGGTGGCGTCCTTGCGGCAGGCGTTCTCCATCGCCTCGGGGACGGGGCCGGGCAGGCCCAGGCGGGCCGCGATACGGGCGGCCACCGGCAGGTAGTAGTCGCAGGAGGAGACCACGGCGTCGAAATGCAGGGCCTGGTGGGCCCGTTCGGCGAACGGCAGCAGGCGGTCGGGGTCGTTGGTGGGGGCCGTCAGCACGTTCCGGGCCGAGAGCAGCGGGTGCCGGGTGCCCTCCGGTGCCGAGCGCAGGTAGTGGTGCAGATCGCGGGTGAGGAAGGTGTACTCGTGCCCGCCCTCCCTGATCGCTCTCGGCAAGAGTCTGCTCATCGACCCGACCCAGCTCTCGACCATCAGCAGATGAGCCACAACTCCCCCTCTTCGACGCACGGTTGCGTGATTCCGGGCACGCACCGGCCAGCGGCCGGCAGCTTGGGCGCCCGACCCCGCATACGTTAACGACAATCGTTTTCATTGTCATCCAGGTGCCGGGATCCCGTATGTTTCCGCCGATTTGCACGGGCCAGGCAAGCGCGGTTGATTGGAATGAGGTACGTGCGTCACCCGGCGACTGACGGGTGGGCGCCGTGCGTGGACCTCGATGTGGGGTGAGTCCCGTGCTGTTCGCCGACCGTCCCGACGCGGGCCGGCGGCTCGCCGAAGCCCTCCGCCCTCTCGCGCAGAGCGATCCCGTCGTGCTGGGCCTCCCCCGCGGCGGCGTGCCGGTGGCCTTCCGCGTTGCGCAGGATCTCGGCGCCCCGCTGGACGTCATCGTGGTCCGCAAACTGGGCGTCCCGCGCCACCCGGAACTGGGCTTCGGGGCCATCGGGGAAGGCGGCGTCCGGGTCATCAGCGAGGACATCGTGCGCCGGGCCGGCGTGTCGGACTCCGACATCGCGGCGGTCCAGGAAGCGGAGGAGACCGAACTGCGGCGCCGGGCCCGGGAGTTCCGAGGCGACAGGCCGCGCGTCCCGCTCGCCGGGCGCACCGTGGTCCTCGTGGACGACGGGATCGCCACCGGCGCGACCGCACTCGCCGCCTGCGCGGTGGCCCGGGCGCAGGGCGCCGCACACGTGGTGCTGGCGGTGCCGGTCGCGCCGCCGTCCGCCGCGGCCCGGCTGCGGGGGGAGGCGGACGAACTGGTCTGCCTGTCGTCGCCGGCCGGGTTCTCGGCGGTCGGCGAGTGGTACCGGGACTTCGGCCAGACGCCGGACGAGGAGGTCGTCGCGCTCCTGGCCCGGGCCGCGCGGCAGAACGGGCCCCGGCTGGCCAGCGACGTGCTGGTGGAGGCCGGCGGGGTCGACCTGCCCGGCACCCTGACCCCGGCCGGCGGCTCCGGGGCGCTCGTGCTCTTCGCCCACGGGTCCGGCAGCAGTCGGCGCAGCCCGCGCAACCGGTCGGTCGCGGCGGCGCTGAACCGGGCCGGCCTCGGCACGCTGCTGTTCGACCTGCTCACCGCGGACGAGGAGGCGGAGGGCGGCCATGTCTTCGACATCTCGGCCCTCGCCGGCCGCCTGGTGGACGCCGCCGCCTGGGTGCGGGGCCGCGCGCCCGGGCCCCTCGGCGTGTTCGGTGCGAGCACGGGCGCGGCCGCCGCGCTCCAGGCGGCG
>NZ_JBMNDO010000209.1:0-6515 GCF_052542855.1 Streptomyces sp. SAS_281 | reverse complement strand
CGGCCGCCCGGCCCCCGTCGCGTCAGCCCGCCTTGCGGTCCTGGCCCGCGCCGCCCTCCCCGTACAGCGCGCGCTCCACGGCGCCGTACGTCGCCCCGTGCTCGGCGAGCACGTCGGCGACCGGGCCGGGCATGGCGGTCAGGGCCAGCAGGAGGTGTTCCCCGCCGATGCACCGGTCGCCGCGCCCGAGCGCGACGCGCAGCGACTTCTCCAGGACCTTCTTCACCTCCCGGGAGAAGGACGGGCGGCCCGCCCGTCGCCGGCGCCCGTCGTCGCCCTGCAGGGCCCCCTCGCCGTGCGCCTCCTCGATGCGTGAGACGACGGCGGTGAGGTCGATGCCGATGTCCGCGAGGGCGTCCGCGTCGGCCCGGCTCATTCCGCCACGTCGGCGGGCCTCCGCGAGCGCGGCGTCGAGGGACTCCCTGCGGTCCACGAGACCCAACGCGGTGATCGCGAAGGAGGCCCGGCCGCCTTCCTGGTCGAGGAGGGCGAGCAGCAGCTGTTCCCCGGTGACCCGGCCGGCCCCGGTGCGCTCGGCGTGTTCCACGGCGCCGGTCACCGTGGCGCGGGCGTCCTTGGTGAATCGCTCGAACATCAATGCCTCCCGTACTTCTTGTGCACGGCCTGCCTGCTGACGCCCAGTTCGGCCGCGATCTCCTGCCACGACCAGCCCTTGGCCCGGGCGCTTCTCACTTGTACGGCTTCCAGCTGCTCCAGCAGCCGCCGCAGCGCGGCGACCGACCGCAGCCCCACCCGGGGGTCGCGGTCGCCCGCCCGCTCGGCGAGATCCGTCGCTTCGGTCATGCTGTCAACGTACGTTGACAACCGACCCTTGTCAACCGTTGTTGACAGTGAGCACGATCTTGCCGAACTGGTCGCCGGCCGCGAGGCGTTCGAAGCCCTCCCGGGCGCGGTCCAGGGGCAGCACCTCGTCGATCACGGGGCGCACGCCGGTGGTGGCGCAGAAGGCGAGCAGGTCCTCCAGCTCCTCCTTGGAGCCCATGGTGGAGCCGACGACCTTCAGCTCCAGGAAGAAGATCCGGGTCAGCTCGGCGTGCGAGGGGCGGTCGCCGCTGGTGGCGCCGGAGATGACCAGGGTGCCGCCGGGGCGCAGCGACTTGACGGAGTGGGACCAGGTGGCCGCGCCGACCGTCTCGATGACGGCGTCCACCCGGTGCGGCAGCCGCGCGCCCGCCTCGAACGCCTCGACGGCGCCCAGCTCGACGGCCCTCCTGCGCCTGGCCTCGTCACGGCTCGTGGCGTAGACCCGCAGCCCGGCGGCCCGGCCGAGCACGATCGCGGCGGTCGCGACCCCGCCCCCGGCGCCCTGCACGAGCACGGAGTCCCCGGGCCGCACCCCGGCGTTGGTGAACAGCATCCGGTACGCGGTCAGCCACGCGGTCGGCAGGCAGGCGGCCTGCTCGAAGCTCAGCTCCCTGGGCTTGGGCAGCACGTTGTACGCGGGAACGGTGACCCGCTCCGCGAAGGTGCCCTGGTAGCGCTCGGTGAGGATGGACCGGGGCTCGTCGGGCCCGACCCCGTGCCCGGTCTGGCCGATGACGGAGTGCAGGACGACCTCGTTGCCGTCCTGGTCGACCCCGGCGGCGTCGCACCCGAGGATCATCGGCAGCTTGTCCTCCGCGAGGCCGACGCCGCGCAGGGACCAGAGGTCGTGGTGGTTGAGGGAAGCGGCCCGGACGTCGACGGTGGTCCACCCGGGCCGGTCCCGCGGGGCTGGGCGGTCGCCCAGCTCCAGACCGTTGAGGGGGTGGGCGGGGTCCAGGCTGGCTGCGTAGGCGGCGAACATGCCGCCGACGATAGGGGGCGGCGTACTGACGCGTAACCGGCTGTGGGTGTGACACGCACCGCTGGTTGCAGGGCTCCGCCCCGGGCCCCGCGCCTCAAACGCCGGCGATGCCGGTCTTGGCCCCTCACCGCCGCACATCTGCGGCGGTGAGGGGCGAAAACGGAGCCCCTCCGGCGATTGAGGAGCGGGGGTACGGGGGCAGCGCCCCCGCAACGCCTCAGCGGCGGGCCACGCCCTCCGCGCGGGCCGCCGCAGCCACCGCGGCCGTGACCGCCGGAGCGACCCGCTCGTCGAACGGCGACGGGATCACGTAGTCCGCCGCCAGCTCATCGCCGACCACGTCGGCCAGCGCGTTGGCCGCCGCGATCTTCATGCCCTCCGTGATCCGGGACGCCCGCACCTGGAGCGCCCCGGCGAAGATCCCCGGGAACGCCAGCACGTTGTTGATCTGGTTCGGGTAGTCCGACCGCCCCGTCGCCACGACGGACGCGTACTTGTGGGCGATGTCCGGGTGGACCTCGGGGTTCGGGTTGGCCATCGCGAAGACGAAGGCACCCGGCGCCATCGAGGCGACCGCCGCCTCCGGCACCGTACCGCCGGAGACCCCGATGAAGACGTCCGCGCCGGCGAGCGCCACCTCCAGGGGACCGGAGATGCCCGCCCGGTTGGTGAGCTCCGCCAGCTCCCGCTTGACGTCGGTCAGGTCCTCGCGGTCCCGGCTGACGATGCCCTTGCGGTCCGCGACGGCCACGTCGCCGAGGCCCGCCTCCAGCAGGAACTTGGCGATGGCCACACCCGCCGCGCCCGCGCCCGAGATGACGGCGCGCAGGTCGCCGAGGCCGCGACCGGACAGCTTCGCGGCGTTGCGCAGGGCGGCCAGCGTGACGACGGCCGTGCCGTGCTGGTCGTCGTGGAAGACCGGAATGTCCAGCCGCTCCTGGAGCTTGCGCTCGATCTCGAAGCAGCGCGGCGCCGAGATGTCCTCCAGGTTCACCCCGCCGAAGGAGGGGGCGAGCCGGACGACCGTCTCCACGATCTCGTCCGCGTCGGTGGTCGCGAGCGCGATCGGCACCGCGTCCACACCGCCGAACTGCTTGAAGAGGATGGCCTTGCCCTCCATCACGGGGAGGGACGCCTCGGGACCGATGTCGCCGAGGCCGAGCACCGCCGTGCCGTCCGTGACGACGGCGACGACCTGCGACTTCCAGGTGTAGTCGTGGACGAGCTCCGGCTGCTCCGCGATCGCGCTGCACACCTTCGCCACGCCCGGCGTGTACGCGAGGGACAGATCGTCCCTGTCCCGGATCGGGACGGTGGACTGCACGGCCATCTTCCCGCCCCGGTGGAGCGCGAAGGCCGGATCGAACGGCTCGTCGGTCGTGTTGTCGGTATTGCTGTCGCTGCGAGGATTGACGATCTCCGCTGCCATGGTGTTGACCCCTTAAGTCTTCATCGTTTGAGGGTGGCCACTCCTGGTTGAGGAGGGGTGGGCGGGCACCGCGTACGTGCCCTGCGCCTGGCGGTTGGCCCGCCCCGGCAGGGAGAGGTACGTACGCGCGGGCGCGCCGCACACGCGCCCTGAGCCCCGGATGAGGGGTGTAAAGGTCTTTCTTACCGGACGGACCTGGTCATGGACGAGTCCATATGCGCTCCGTGACATGACTCATAGTGGGCTGCCATTTCAACAGGTCAGCCTCGTGCCGGGCCTGAGTCCGGCACGCGAGACGCGCCGCAGATCCTCCGGCTGCGAGAGGGAAACCCCATAAAAGGTCCGGCCTTGGTGTACCGGCCTCAAGAGGTTCGGGGATCGCCCGTTACCCGATTTTGACATGCCGGGCCCCCTGTTCGGGCTAATCCGCATGGCAACATGCCGTAATCACACAAGGCGGCGACACCCGACGCTGTGTGCCAATACCGCCTGGCGAACCGTCCCCACCTGCCGGAGGATCCCGAACATGACCGCACGCTCCACCCGCCGTACGGCCGCGAAGACCCGCATCGCCGCGGTCGGCGCCCTCGCGGTCGCGGGCACCATGCTGCTGACCGCCTGTGGCGACCAGACGAAGAACAACGACTCCGGATCGACCAAGGCGAGCACCGGCGCCTCCGCCGGTACGTCTTCCCCCGCCGACCTGCTGCCCGCCGACATCAAGTCCAAGGGCGTCATCCGCGTCGGCTCCGACATCGCCTACCCGCCGGTCGAGTTCAAGGACAAGTCCGGCAAGACCGCGGGTATCGACCCCGACCTCGGCGCAGCGCTCGGCAAGGTGCTGGGCGTCGAGTTCAAGTTCGAGAACGGCACCTTCGACACCCTGGTCACCGGCCTGCGCGCCAAGCGCTACGACATCGCGATGTCGGCGATGACGGACAGCAAGGAGCGCCAGGAGGGCATCGACCCGGAGACGAAGAAGAAGGTCGGCGAGGGCGTCGACTTCGTCGACTACTTCACCGCCGGTGTCTCGATCTACACCAAGAAGGGCGACGACCAGGGGATCAAGACCTGGGCCGACCTCTGCGGCAAGAAGATCGCGGTCCAGCGCAACACCGTCTCGCACGACCTGGCCAAGGACGAGTCCAAGAAGTGCGCCGGCGGCAAGAAGATCGCCATCGAGTCGTACGACACCGACCTGGAGGCCCAGACCCGCATCCGTTCGGGCGGCGCCGACGCCGGCTCGTCCGACTTCCCGGTCGCCGCGTACGCGGTGAAGACCTCGGGCGGCGGCAAGGACTTCCAGATCGTCGGCGACCAGGTCGAGGCGGCCCCGTACGGCATCGCGATCGCCAAGGGCAACGACCAGCTCACCCAGGCCATCAAGGCGGCCATGGAGGAGATCATCAAGAGCGGCGAGTACGACAAGATCATCGCAAAGTGGGGCGTCGAGGCCGGTGCGGTCACCGAGGCCAAGGTGAACGGCGGGTCCTGACCCGATCCGGCACTGAAAGGCATCAGCCGTGACTGACATCAAGAAGACGGGACCGGCCGACGAGCCGCCCGCATCCTCCGCCACGGCGGCGGCACCCGTACCGGAGGCCATCCGGGCCATCCCGGTCCGGCACTACGGCCGGTACGTCTCGGCGCTGGTCGCCATCGGCCTGCTCGCCTCGATCATCTACGCCTTCAGCCAGGGCAGGATCAACTGGGGCGCGATCCCGGACTACTTCTTCGACCACCGCATCATCGACGGCGTGGGCCAGACCCTGCTGCTCACCGCCCTGTCGATGCTGATCGGCGTGGTCGGCGGCGTCCTGCTCGCCGTCATGCGCCTGTCGAAGAACCCGGTGACCTCGTCCATCGCGTGGTTCTACATCTGGTTCTTCCGGGGCACACCCGTCCTGGTGCAGCTGTTCGTGTGGTTCAACCTGGGTCTGGTCTTCGAGTACATCAACCTCGGGCCGGTCTACAAGGACTACTGGTCCAGCTTCATGACGCCGCTGCTCACGGCGCTGCTCGGGCTCGGCCTCAACGAGGCCGCGTACATGGCGGAGATCTGCCGGGCCGGTCTGCTCTCGGTGGACGAGGGCCAGACCGAGGCGTCGCACGCGCTGGGCATGAGCCACGCCAAGACCCTCCGGCGCGTCGTGATCCCGCAGGCCATGCGGGTGATCGTGCCGCCCACGGGCAACGAGGTCATCAACATGCTGAAGACGACCTCGCTGGTGGCGGCGGTGCAGTTCTACGAACTCTTCAAGAACGCCCAGGACATCGGGAGCCAATCCGGCTCGCCGGTGGAGATGTACTTCCTCGCCGCCGCCTGGTATCTGATCATGACCTCGGTGCTGAGCGTCGGGCAGTACTACCTGGAGCGGTACTACGCGCGTGGATCGAGCCGCAGCCTGCCGCCGACCCCGTTCCAGAAGCTGAGGGCCACCGTGCTCTCGGTGGGCCGCCCGAAGGGAGGCATCGCATGACCGCGATGGTGAAGGCCGAGGGCGTCCACAAGTCCTTCGGCGCCGCGCACATCCTCAAGGGCATCGACCTGGAGGTCGCCCCGCGGGAGGTCTTCTGCCTGATCGGCCCGTCCGGTTCCGGCAAGTCGACGTTCCTGCGGTGCATCAACCACCTGGAGCAGATCAGCGCCGGACGGCTGTACGTCGACGGCGAGCTGGTGGGCTACCGCCAGAAGGGCGACAGGCTCTACGAGCTCAAGGACAGCGAAGTCGCCCTGAAGCGCCGGGACATCGGCATGGTCTTCCAGCGCTTCAACCTGTTCCCGCACATGACGGCGCTGGAGAACGTCATGGAGGCGCCCGTCCAGGTGCGCCGCGAGGCCAAGGCGGTCGCCCGGGCCCGTGCCGAGCGGCTGCTCGACCGGGTCGGCCTCCGTGACAAGGCCGGGAACTACCCCTCGCAGCTCTCCGGCGGCCAGCAGCAGCGGGTGGCCATCGCCCGGGCGCTGGCCATGGAGCCGAAGCTGATGCTCTTCGACGAGCCCACCTCGGCGCTCGACCCGGAGCTGGTCGGTGACGTGCTCGACGTGATGCGGGGCCTCGCCGAGGACGGCATGACGATGATCGTCGTCACGCACGAGATGGGCTTCGCCCGCGAGGTCGGCGACGCGCTGGTCTTCATGGACGACGGCGTCGTGGTCGAGTCGGGCCACCCGCGCGACGTCCTGGGCAATCCGCAGCACGACCGCACGAAGTCGTTCCTGTCGAAGGTGCTCTAGGCGGTACGGGGAAGGGCGGTACGGACCACGAGGTCAGATCG
>NZ_JBMNDO010000208.1:0-6917 GCF_052542855.1 Streptomyces sp. SAS_281 | reverse complement strand
GGTGTCGCGGCCCCCGGCCGGGGTTTCGGTGGTGGTCATGTCGGCCGCGTTACCGCTGGGCGTCCATCGCGTCGGCAAGGCTCCTGGGCCGCATGTCGGTCCAGTTCCGCTCGATGTGCTCCAGGCAGGCGGCGTGGGTGTCGGGGCCGTGGGTGACGGTCCAGCCGGCGGGGACATCGGCGAACTGCGGCCAGAGCGAGTGCTGGTTCTCGTCGTTGACGAGGACGAGGAAGGTGCCGTCCTGGTCGTCGAAGGGGTTGGTCATGGGTCAGTCCTCCTGAGGGGAAAGGGTGATGTCACCGGTGTCACCGGTGACCTCGGCGATCCTGGCGGCCAGGACCGGTCCGATCTGGGCCAGCGAGCCGGCCCGGGTCATCTGGTCGTGCCGGGTGGTGATCTCGTGGGATTCGATCCGGCCGGTGACGTACGGGCGCCAGACATCCGGTCCGGCGTCGTCCTGGCCCCGGTCGATCGTGGAGTTGAACAGCAGCAGGTCGCCGTCGTGACGGCCGGGGACGAAGTCGACCGCCAGCTTCGCGTTGTTGATCATGATGTCCACGATGACCTCGACCTGCCGCTCGTCGAGCCCGGCGAGGGCGCTGCCGCGCCGGTTCAGCACCTCGGCGACCTCCGCGTAGGTGATGTCGCGGTCGCCCAGCTCGGCCGGGTCGACGTCGAGCACGCCGACGAGCACGTCCCGCACGGTGGGCACGGGCTCGTCCTCGAACCGGACGTCCTTCACCGGGTAGGCGTCGAGGACGGCCAGGAGCGCGGTCCGTTCGCCGCGCGCCCGGAGTTCACAGGCGAGTGCGTGGGCGATCAGTCCGCCCGCGGACCAGCCGAGGAGCAGGTACGGTCCCTGCGGCTGGACCTTCTGGATGTGGTCGGCGTAGTCGGCCGCCATGTCCTCGTACGACTCCGGCAGCGGTTCGGGACGTCCGAGGCCGCGCGCCTGGATGGCGTAGACCGGGTGCTGCGGGCCGACGTGGTTGAGCAGTCCGCTGTACGACCAGCTGATGCCGCCGCCGGGGTGCACGCAGAACAGCGGCGTCTCCGTGCCGGTCGAACGCAGCGGAAGCAGTACGTCGAGCGCGTCGTCCGGGTTGTCCATGGCGAGGCGTCCGGTGAGCCCGGCGACGGTCGGCGCCTCGAACAGCATCCGCAGCCCCAGTTCCAGGCCCAGGGTCTCGCGGACGCGTGCGGCCAGCCGGGCGGCCAGCAGCGAGTGTCCGCCGAGGTCGAAGAAGCCGTCGTCGATGCCCACGTGCTCGCGTCCCAGCACTTCCGCGAAGAGCCCGCACAGCAGTTGCTCCTGCGGGGTCCTGGGCCCGCGTCCCGCACCCGACGCCCCGTAGTCCGGAGCCGGCAGGGCCGCCCGGTCCAGCTTGCCGTTGACGGTCAGCGGCAGCGCGTCCAGGGTGACGAACGCCGCCGGGACCATGAAGTCGGGCAGTTCGCGGCGCAGCCGGCCGGACAGTTCGGCGGACTCCGGCACGGCACCGGGGGCGGGCACCAGGTAGGCGACGAGGCTCTTGTCCCCGGGCCGGTCCTCACGGGCGACGACGGCCGCCTGGGCGACGCCGGGGCAGCCCGCCAGGACGGCTTCGACCTCCCCGGGCTCGATGCGCTGACCGCGCAGCTTGACCTGGTGGTCGACGCGCCCGGCGAACTCCAGCGTGCCGTCGGGGCGCCACGAGGCGAGGTCGCCCGTGCGGTACATGCGGCTCCCGGCGGGCCCGTACGGGTCGGCGGTGAAGCGCTCCGCGGTCAGACCGGGCCGGCCGAGGTAGCCACGGGCCACGCCCGTACCCGCCAGGTAGAGCTCGCCGACCAGGCCGGCCGGCAGCGGGCGCAGCCGGTCGTCGAGCACGTAGGCGCGCATGTTCGCCATAGGCCCGCCGATCGGCACGGTCGCGGCGTTCTCGGGGAGGCCGCGCACCGGGTGGCGGGTGGCCAGGGTGGTGGCCTCGGTGGGTCCGTAGCCGTTGACGACCTCGATGCCGGGGCACGCGGCGAGGACCCGGGCGACGGCGGCCGGCGAAACCACGTCACCGCCGGTCCACACCTCGCGCACTCCGGCGAGCAGCCCGGGGCGTTCCTCGGCGACGAGCCGGAACAGACCGGCGGTCAGCCAGAGCCCGGTCACCCCGTGCGCGGCGACGGTGTGCTGGAGCAGGTCGAGGTCGAGCTGTCCGGGCGGTGCGACGACGATCCGGCCGCCGCTGAGCAGCGGCACCCACAGTTCGTACGTGGAGAGGTCGAAGGCGGTCGGTGAGTGCATCAGCACCCGTTCGTGGCCGCCGCCCCGCCACTCCGGGGTCAGGGCGAGGCCCACCACGTCCCGGTGGGTGACGGCCACGCCCTTCGGCCGCCCGGTCGAGCCGGAGGTGTACATGATGTACGCCAACCGGCCCGGTTCGCACGGCACTTCAACGGCGTCCGGCTCGTGGCGCCCGGACCCCTCCAGCGCGGTCAGCACCTCCCGGGTGAGCACCAGGGCTGCGCCGCTCTCCCGGAGGATCAGTTCGATTCGGGAGGCCGGGAAGCGCGGGTCGAGCGGGACGTAGGCGCCGCCCGCCTTGATGACGGCCAGGATCGCCACGACCAGGTCGGCCGAGCGGTCGAGCATGACGGCGACCGGGGTCTCGGGCCGTACGCCCTGGCGGATCAGGGCCCGCGCCAGCGTGCCGGCCCGACGGTCGAGCTCCGCGTAGGTCAGCTCGGTGCCGTCCGCCACGACGGCGACGGCGTCGGGGGTGGCCCGCACCTGACGGGCGAACAGCGCCGGTACCGCGTCCGTGGGCAGCTCCGCGGCGGTGTCGTTGAACGCGTGGAGCAGCCGGTGGCGTTCGGCGGCGGACATGAGGTCGATCTCCGTGATCGGCCGGTCCGGGTCGGCGACCGCCGCCCGCAGCAGCCGGGCCCACCGCTCGAACAACAGCTCCACGGTGGCGGCGTCGAACAGGTCGGTGGCGTACTCCACCGCACCGACCAGCCCGTCGGCGCCGCCGTCCGGACGGAACTGCTCGGCCAGGCTGAAGGTGAGGTCGACCCGGGAGGTCCCGGTCGGCGCCTCCAGGTGGCCCGTTTCCAGACCGGGCAGTGCGAAGTCGCCCAGCGGCGCGTTCTGGAGGGCCAGCATGACCTGGAACAGCGGGTGGTGGGCCAGGGACCGCACCGGGTTGGCCACCTCCACCAGGTATTCGAACGGGACGTCCTGGTGGTCGTACGCGGTGAGCGCCTTCTGCCGGACCCGGCCGAGGAGCTCGGCGAAGCCCGGGTCGCCGCCGGTGTCGGTGCGCAGGACGAGGGTGTTGACGAAGAAGCCGACGAGCTCGTCCAGCGCCTGGTCGGTGCGGCCGGCGATCGGGCTGCCGATGGGGATGTCCGTGCCCGCGCCGAGACGGGTGAGCAGCGCGGCGAGTCCGGCCTGAAGGACCATGAACATGCTGGCGCCGCGTTCGGTGGCCAGGTCGCGCAGGGCCTGGTGCAGCTCGGCGTCGAGCCGGACGGTGACCCGGTCGCCGCGCTGGGAGGCGACGGGCGGCCGGGGCCGGTTGGCGGGAAGCTGGAGCTGCTGCGGGATACCGGCGAGTTCGTCGCGCCAGTAGGCGAGCTGCCGGGCGAAGAGGCTGTCCGGGTCGCCGGCGTCGCCGAGCAGGTCGCGCTGCCAGCGGGTGTAGTCGGCGTACTGCACGGGCAGCGGGGACCAGCCCGGTTCCTCGTCCCGGCAGCGGGCGGCGTACGCGGTCGCGAGGTCGCCGGAGAGCGGTCCCATGGACCAGCCGTCGGCGGCGATGTGGTGCACCACGACGAGCAGCACATGCCGGTCGGGGGCGAGCGCGAACAGCTCGGCCCGGACCGGGGGCTCCGCCGCCAGGTCGAAACCGCGCCGTGCCGCTTCGGCCAGACGTCCGGGCAGCGCGCCCTCGTCGAGGTCGGCCACGGGCAGCGCGGGGCGCGCCCGCTCCGGGTCCAGCACGACCTGGTGCGGGGTCCCGTCGGTCTCGCGGAACACCGTGCGCAGGCTCTCGTGCCGCGCGACGACGTCCGCGAGCGCGGCGTGCAGCGCGGACCGGTCGAGGCCGCCGGTGAGGCTCAGCGCGAGCGGCATGTTGTACGTGGCGCTCGGCCCGTCCATCCGGTGCAGGAACCACAGCCGGCGCTGGGCGAAGGACAGCTCCACCCGTTCCGGGCGGGGCCGGGCGGTCAGCGCGGGGCGAGCGGCTCCGGCCCCGTCCAGGCGGGCCGCGAGACCGGCCACGGTGGGGGTCTCGAAGAGGGTGCGGACCTCCAGCTCCGCGCCGAGGGTCGCCCGGACCCGGGAGGCGAGGCGGGTCGCGAGCAGCGAGTGGCCGCCGAGGTCGAAGAAGCTGTCGTCGACTCCGACCTGGGCGAGTCCGAGGACTTCGGCGTACAGCTCCGCGAGCAGCTGCTCCTGCGGGGTGCGGGGCGCGCGTCCGCCCACGGCGGGGCCGAGGTCGGGCGCCGGCAGTGCGCGCCGGTCCAGCTTCCCGCTGGCCGTCAGCGGCAGGGCGTCCAGCGCCATGAACGCCGAAGGGACCAGGTGGTCCGGAAGCCGTTCGCGCAGCCAGTCGCGGAGTTCGCCGAGGAGGGCGCCGGTGCTCCGGCTGCCGGTCGGGCGGTTGGCCAGCGAGGACAGCGCGCGGCCGACGGGCCCGGCCTGCCGGTTGTCGGCCGGGAAGCCGTGGAGCGCCCCCGGGTCCGCGAACACCACGTCCACGGCGTCGTCCGAGGTGGCCGACCAGGTGACGGACACCGCGCGGCCGGACTCCTGCCCGAGGGCGTGGAAGTCCTCGGGGTCGGGGAGGCCGTGCTCCTCCTCCGGGGCGTGCAGCCGTTCCAGCAGGTCCGGCAGGGTTCCGTCCTCCTCGTGCAGCGCACGGGCCAGGGCGGCCTCCCGTACGACGCGGCGGTTCGGGACTCCGGTGATCCGCAGGACGTCGGCGGCGGGGGTCCCCGCGAGCAGGTCGCGCAGGGCGTCGGGGCCGGTGACGTCCTCTCCCCAGGCCAGCTCGGCGGTCCGGGGCGCGGGCTGCGGGGCGGCCGGGGCCTTGTGCAGGGTGACGTCGTAGCGGTAGCGGCTCAGTTCGTTGTGGTGGCGGCCCCGTTTGACCTCCACGGCCACCGCGCCGATGTCCGTGCCGTGCGACCGCAGGACGGTGAAGAAGTCCGGGTCGACGAGGAGTTCCTTCTCCACCCTGACCGCCTGCTCCACCGCGCGGCGTACGGCGGCGGGGTCGGCGTCGTCGCCCGTCCGGTGCAGCTGGACGGCGGTCGCGAACGGACGCAGCAGCCGCAGGTTGCGTACGTCTCCGACGAACAGCGCGCCGCCGGGGGCGAGCAGCCCCATCAGCTTGCGGATGACGTCGGCGAGGTAGTCGGCGGAGGGGAAGTACTGCACCACCGAGTTGATGACGATGGTGTCGAACGCCTCGGCGGGCAGCCCGTCGGTGTCGTGCGCCGGGCGGGTCTGGAGCACCACGCGCCCGGCGAGCCGCTCCTCCCGGGCCACCTGGGCGGTCAGCGCGTCGATGGCGGTGGCGGAGAAGTCGGTCGCCCAGTACGTCTCGCAGTGGGGTGCGATCTGGGAGAGCAACAGGCCGGTGCCGACGCCGACTTCGAGCACCCGTCGGGGGCCGAGGCCGAGGATGCGGGCCACGGTGGCGTCTCGCCATTCCCGCATCTGCTCCTCGGGGATGGGCCGCGAGTCGTAACTGCTGTTCCAGCCGACGAAGTTGTCGCCGAAGGGTGCCGTGTCGGGGGCGATGGGCAGGGCGTCGTAGATGTCCTGCCACTCCCCCACCTGGTCCGCTTCGAGCCCGCTGTCCCGGGCCGTGTCCTGGCGCGGGACGACGTATCCGACGAGCCGGTCGTCCTGGGCGAGGACCGCGGTCTGCGCGACGGCGGGGTGTGCGGCGAGCGCGGCCTCGATCTCGCCGGGCTCGACGCGGAAGCCGCGCACCTTCACCTGGTCGTCGGCGCGGCCGGCGTACTCCAGCTGCCCGTCGCCCAGCCGGCGGACCAGGTCGCCGGTGCGGTACATGCGCTCACCTGGTGCGAACGGGCAGGCGACGAACCTGCCGGCCGTCAGCGCGGGCCGGTTCAGATATCCCCGGGCGAGGCCCGCGCCCGCCACGTACAGCTCCCCGGTGACGCCGGGCGGCACCGGACGCAGCCGGTCGTCCAGGACGTACACCCGGGCGTTGGCGATGGGCCGGCCGATCGGCGGCACACCGTTCCCCGGGACGAGCGGGTCGCTCATGGTCGCGCAGACCGTGGTCTCGGTCGGACCGTACGCGTTGATCATCCGGCGTCCCGGGGCCCACCGCGCCACCAGCTCCTGCGAGCACGCCTCACCCGCCACCACCAGGGTCGACGCGGTCACGGCCCCGTCCGGCACGGCGGCAAGGACGGACGGCGGCACCGTGACGTGCGTGATGCCGAGGTCCGGATCGGTGAGTGCGGCGAGGGGCCCGGCCGCCGGGGGCAGCACGAGGGCCGCGCCGCTGAGCAGGGCGGTGCAGATCTCCGACACCGAGGCGTCGAAGCTGGGCGAGGCGAACTGGAGCACCCGGCTGTCGGGTTCGACCGCGAAGCGGTCGATCTGCCCGGCGACCAGGCTCGCCACGCCGCCGTGTCCGACGACGACACCCTTGGGGCGGCCCGTCGAGCCGGAGGTGTAGATGACGTAGGCCGGGTGCCGCACATCGAGGTCGACCGCCGGGTCGGTCTCCGGCCAGTCGCCCTCCGCCACCATGGCGGGGTCGTCGACCACGAGGACCGGACGGGCGTCCTCCAGCATGTACGCGATCCGCGCCCGCGGATACGCCGGGTCCACCGGCAGATACGCCGCACCGGCCTTCAGCACACCCAGCACCGCCACGACCGACTCC
>NZ_JBMNDO010000207.1:0-7568 GCF_052542855.1 Streptomyces sp. SAS_281 | reverse complement strand
ACCCAGCCACAACGGACGATCCTCCGCCCGCTCCTGCCCATACGTCGCCAGCAACGCCTGCGCCTCGATCGGGTCACCCAACCGCGTACCCGTACCGTGGCCCTCGACGGCATCGACGTCCGCGGCATTGAGACCGGCCACGGCCAGAGCGTGCTGGATGACACGCTCCTGCGACGGACCATTCGGAGCCGTCAGACCGTTCGACGCACCGTCCTGATTGACCGCCGAACCACGCAGCACCGCCAGCACCCGGTGCCCGTTGCGACGGGCGTCCGACAGCCGCTCCAGCAGGAGCATGCCGACGCCTTCGCCCCAGCCGGTGCCGTCGGCGCCGGCGCCGTACGACTTGCAGCGGCCGTCGGGGGCGAGGCCGCGCTGGCGGCTCATGTCCACGAACGTGTCGGGTGTCGACATGACGGTGACACCGCCGGCCAGCGCCAGGCTGCACTCGCCGCGGCGCAGGGCCTGGGCGGCCCAGTGGAGTGCGACGAGCGAGGACGAGCACGCCGTGTCCACGGTCACTGCCGCGCCCTCCAGACCGAGGCTGTAGGCGACCCGGCCGGAGATCATGCTGGCGATGCTGCCGTTGCCGTGGTAGCCGGCGACCTCCTCCGGGAGGGGGCCGAGCCGGAGACCCCAGTCGTGGTACATCGCACCGGCGAACACGCCGGTGTCGCTGCCCTTGACACTGTGCGGGTCGATGCCGGCCCGCTCGAAGGTCTCCCAGGAGGTCTCCAGCAGCAGGCGCTGCTGCGGGTCCATCGCCTGGGCCTCGCGCGGGCTGATGCCGAAGAACTCGGCATCGAAGTCGGCGGCGTCGTAGAGGAAGCCGCCCTCCCGCGCGTAGCTCTTGCCCGGCTTGCCGAGCTCCGGGTCGTGGATCTCGGGGTCCCAGCCGCGGTCCGTGGGGAACGGGGCCACGGCGTCGGTCCCGTCGAGTACGAACTGCCAGAGGTCCTCGGGCGAGGTCACCCCGCCGGGGTAGCGGCAGGCCATGCCGACGATCACGATGGGGTCGTCGTCCACGGCGGTGCCGACGGCGGCACGTGTCTTCGGCGCCCTGCCCGTGTCGAGCAGCTTGTCCACGAGGTGGGCGGCCAGCGCGGCGGGCGTCGGGTGGTCGAAGGTGAGGGTGGCGGTGAGGCGCAGACCGGTCGCGGTGTTGAGCTGATTGCGCAGCTCCACCGCGGCGAGCGAGTCGAAGCCCATCTCGGTGAACGCCCGGTCGGGGTCGATCGCGTCGGCGCTGTCGTGTCCGAGAACGCGGGCGGCCTGGGCGTTGACCAGGTCCCGCAGCAGGTCGGTGCGCTGGGGGTCGGTGAGGCCGGCGAGCCGCTCGGCGAGCGGCAGCGCGCCGCCGGTGGTGCCCTGTGCGCTCGCCCGGCGGACGGGGGTCCTGATCAGGTCGCGGAGCAGGGCCGGTACGGCGGCGCCGCGGGCCCGGGCGGCCGCCGCGTCGACGCGCAGAGGGACGACCACGGGGTCCTCGCCGGTCAGTGCGGCGTCGAGCAGCCGGAGGTTGTCCCGGGTGTCCAGGGCTTCCAGGCCGATGCGCCGCATGCGTTCGAGGGCGGCGGCGTCGAGGGTCTGGCCCATGCCTCCGCCGTCGCTCCACGCGCCCCAGGCGAGGGAAGTGGCCGGCAGACCCGCGGCGGCGCGGTGCCGAGCGAGGGCGTCGAGGAAGACGTTGGCGGCCGCGTAGTTGCCCTGGCCGGCGCCGTCGAGGTGCCCGGCGGCCGACGAGAACAGCACGAAGGCCGACAGGTCCAGGTCACGGGTCAGCTCGTGCAGGTGCCAGGCGGCGTCCGCCTTGGGCCGCAGCACGGTGTCGAGCCGCCGGGCGTCGAGCGAGTCGACCAGGCCGTCGTCGAGCGTGCCCGCCATGTGGACCACGGCGGTGAGGGGGTGCTCGGCGGGGAGAGCGGCGATCAGCCCCTCCAACGCCGTGCGGTCGGCGACGTCGCACGCCGCCACGGTCACCTGGGCGTCCAGCGCGCTCAGTTCGGTACTGAGCTCGGTGACTCCGGGCGCTTCGGTGCCGCGTCGTCCGGCGAGCACCAGGTGGCGTACGCCGTGCTCGGTGACCAGGTGCCGCGCCACGTGCGCGGCGAGGCCGCCGGTGCCGCCGGTGACCAGGACGGTCCCCTCGGGGTTCCACGGCCGGGCGGACGCGCCGCCGGGGGTGGCCGCGGTGGCGAGGCGTGGGGCGAGCAGAGTGCCCGCGCGCACGGCGAGTTCGGGCTCGTCGTCAGCGGCGGCGATGGCGTTCCACAGTCCGGTGGGTACGTCGTCGGCGTCGACGTCGGTGTCGACCAGCAGGAACCGGCCGGGGTGCTCGGCCTGGGCGGCGCGGACGAGACCCCACACGGGGGCCAGGGCGAGATCGACGCGGTCGTCGTCGCCGGTGACGACGGCGCCGCGGGTCACCACGGCGAGGCGGGGAGCGTCGACGTCGTCGTCGGACAGCAGGGTCCGGATGCGCTCCAGCACGGCCGCGGTGGTGGCGCGCACGGCGGTGAGCACGTCGTCGCCGGTACCGGTGCACCGGTACAGCTCGAGGTCGTGCGGGGCATCGCGGCCCGTGTCGGCCACGGGCGTCCAACGCACGGTCAGGAGGGCGTCCTGTCCGGCGGACCGGGCGGCGCGCAGCTGCTCGTCGCTGATCTCGCGGACGAGGAAGGAGTCGACCGTGGCGACGGGGGCGCCGGTGGAGTCGGCCAGGGTCAGGGAGACCTCGTCGCGGCCGGTGGCCTCGATGCGTACGCGGACCACTGTGGCGCCGGTCGAGTACAGCGAGACGCCGCTCCAGGCGAAGGGCAGACGCGTCCGCTCGGACACCGGCTCGTCCGCGGCGAAGTCGGTCGCGTGGAGTACGGCGTCGAGCAGCGCCGGGTGCAGGGCGAAGGCGGCCGCGTCGTCTGCGGCGCCCTCGGGGAGGGCCACTTCCGCGTAGACGTCGCCGTCGGCGCGCCAGGCGGCGCGCAGGCCCTGGAACGCCGGCCCGTAGGCGTAACCCTGGCGGGCCATGTCCTCGTAGAGGCCGGTGAGGTCGATGCTGTGGGCGCCGCGGGGCGGCCACTGGGTCAGGCCGAGCGACTCGGTGGCCGGCGGCGTGGTGTGCGTACGGGTGAGTACGCCGCTGGCGTGGCGGGTCCAGGGCACATCGGCCGAGGCGTCCTCGGCGCGGGAGTAGAACTCCACGGTGCGGCGGGCCGCGGTGTCGGGGGCGCCGACGACCACCTGGAGTGCGACGCCGCCGTGCGGGGGCAGTGCCAGCGGGAGTTCGAGGGTGAGTTCTTCCAGGTGGTCGCAGCCGACCTGGTCACCGGCGCGGACGGCCAGTTCCACGAAGGTGGTGCCGGACACCAGGGTGGTGCCGCCGATGACGTGGTCGGCGAGCCAGGGGTGGGTGCGGGTCGAGACCCGGCCGGTGAGGACGACGCCGCCGGTTCCGGCGAGGCCCACGACGGCGCTCAGGACCGGGTGCTGCGCGGCGATCTGTCCGAAGCGTGAGGCGTCGGCGGTCGCGTCGGGCGCCGCGAGCCAGAAGCGGCGCCGCTGGAAGGCGTACGTGGGCAGCTCGACCCGGCGCGGCCGGTGGCCGTCGAACAGCGCGTTCCAGTCGGAGTCCGCGCCCCGGGCCTGGGCCAGGGCGACCGCCGACAGCAGCGTCACGGGTCCGGGGCGGCCGGCGCGGAGCAGAGGGGCGAAGGCATGGGTGTCCGGCCGGTCGGCGAGGCAGTCGCGGGCCATGGCGGACAGGACGCCGTCGGGGCCGATCTCCAGGTAGGTGCGCACGTCCTGGCCGGCGAGCCAGTCGACGCAGTCGGCGAACCGGACGGCTTCGCGGACGTGGCGGACCCAGTACTCGGGGGAGCACAGTTCCTCGGCGGTGGCCGGCAGGCCGGTGACGTTGGAGACGACGGGGATGCGCGGCGGGTGGTAGTCGAGGATCTGCGCCATCCGGCGGAACTCGTCGAGCATCGGTTCCATCAGCGCGGAGTGGAACGCGTGCGACACGGTGAGGCGCTTGGTCTTGCGGCCCTGCGCGGCAAGGCGCTCGGCCACCGCCAGGACCTCGGGCTCGGGCCCGGAGATCACGACGGCGGTGGGGCCGTTGACGGCGGCGATGCTCACGCCGTCGGTGAGCATCGGACGTACCTCGTCCTCCGCGGCCTGGACGGCCACCATGGCGCCGCCCTCGGGCAGTGCCTGCATCAGCCGGCCGCGGGCCGCGACGAGGGTGGCGGCGTCCTCCAGGGAGAGCACGCCGGCCGCATGCGCGGCGGCCAGTTCCCCGATCGAGTGCCCGGCGAGGAAGTCGGGCCGTACGCCCCACGATTCGAGGAGGCGGAACAGTGCGACCTCGACCGCGAAGAGCGCGGCCTGGGTGTACATGGTCTGGTCGAGGAGCGCCGCCCGCTCCGACCCCTCGGGCGCGAAGAGGACGTCCCACAGGGAGTGTTCGAGCTGGAGGTCGAGGTGGCCGATGGCCTCGTCGAGCGTGTCGGCGAACACGGGGTAGGCGTCGTAGAGTTCCCGGCCCATGCCGAGCCGCTGACTGCCCTGACCGGTGAACAGGAACGCGAGCCGGCCCCCGGACGCGGTGCCGCGCTGTACGCCTGGGGCGTCGGCCCCCTCGGCGAGGGCGCGCAGTCCGCTGATCGCCTCGTCGCGGCCGGCGGCCAGGACCACTCCGCGGTGGGAGAGGGCGGCGCGTGTGGTGCCGAGCGTGTGGCCGAGGTCGGCGGGGGTGATGCCGGGGTCGGCCTCGACGAGGTTCAGCAGGCGGGTGGCCTGAGCGCGCAGGGCCGGTTCGCTGCGTGCGGACAGCGGCAGCAGTACGGTGCCGGCCGCGCGGGGCTCGGGATCGGTGGTGTCTTCCTCGGGGCGCGACGGGTCCGCGGGCTCTTCCAGGATGACGTGGGCGTTGGTGCCGCTGACGCCGAAGGACGAGACGCCGGCGCGGCGCGGGCGGCCGGGGCTGTCCCAGGCGACCGGTTCGGTCAGCAGGCGCACCTGGCCCGCGTCCCAGTCGACGGCCGGGGAGGGGGCGTCGACGTGGAGTGTCGTGGGCAGGACGCCGTGGCGCATGGCCTGCACCATCTTGATGACGCCGGCAACGCCGGCGGCGGCCTGGGTGTGGCCGATGTTGGACTTCACGGAGCCGAGCCACAGGGGCCGTTCGGCGTCGCGGTCGCGGCCGTAGGCGGCGATGAGGGCCTGCGCCTCGATCGGGTCGCCGAGGGTCGTGCCGGTGCCGTGCGCCTCGACGGCGTCGACCTCGGCGGGGGTCAGCCCGGCGTTGGCCAGCGCCTGGCGGATGACCCGCTGCTGGGCGGGGCCACTGGGGGCGGTCAGGCCGTTGGACGCGCCGTCCTGGTTGACCGCCGAGCCGCGGACGACGGCGAGGACCTGGTGGCCGTTGCGGTGGGCGTCGGAGAGGCGTTCGAGTACGAGCACGCCGACGCCCTCGGAGAAGCCGGTGCCGTCGGCCGCGGCGGCGAACGGCTTGGCCACCCCGTCGGGGGCCAGTCCGCGCTGGCGGCTGAAGGCGGTGAAGACGCCGGGGCTGCCCATGACGGCCACGCCGCCGGTCAGCGCGAGCGAGCACTCGCCCCGTCGCAGCGACTGGGCGGCCAGGTGCAGCGCTACGAGGGATCCGGAGCAGGCGGTGTCGACGGTGAGCGCGGGGCCTTCGAGGCCGAGGGTGTAGGCGACGCGGCCGGAGACGACGCTGGGCGCGTTGCCGGCGAGCAGATAGCCGTCGAGGCCGTCGGGGGCCTCGTGCAGCCGCATTCCGTATTCCTGCGGCTCGGCGCCGATGAACACGCCGGTGGAGCTGCCGTGCAGGGATTCCGGGTTGATTCCGGACCGTTCGAGGGCTTCCCACGCGGTCTCCAGGACGAGCCGCTGCTGCGGGTCCATGGCCGAGGCCTCGCGGGGGCCTATCCCGAAGAATTCCGCGTCGAATTCGGCGGCGTCGGGAAGGAATCCGCCCTGGCGCACATAGGTGGTGTGCGGCGTGGCCGGGTCCGCGTCGAAGAGCCTTTCGAGATCCCATCCGCGGTCGTCCGGGAAATCCGAGATGACGTGCTTTCCTTCGGTGACGAGTTGCCACAGCGCCTCGGCGGAGTCGGCTCCGCCGGGGTAGCGGCAGCCGATGCCGACGACGGCGACGGGCTCGTCGTCCAGGGAGCCGGCCGCGACGGGCGCCTCGTCGTCCGTGTCGGTGATGCCGAGGAGTTCGGACCGCAGGCGTTCGGCGAGGTGACGTGGCGTCGGGTGGTCGAAGGCGATGGTGACCGGGAGGGCGAGGCCGGTGGCGGCGGAGATCCGGCTGTGCAGGTCGACCGCGGCCAGCGAGTCGAAGCCCAGTTCCCGGAAGGACAGCCCGGTGTCGACCGTGCCCGCCCGGTCCTGCCTGAACCTGCTCAGGACGTTGCGGACCTCATCGCGGACGAGGTCGGAGAGAATGCGGGTCTGTTCGGCGGCCGGCATGTTCTCCAGCCCGCCGGACAATGCCCGCGCCCACCCCTCCCCCGCCGTTTCCCCATGGTCAGAAAAGAAGCTAGCGGACTCGCTCATCTCAGCACTCCACAGTATTCCTGTATACGCAGACCGACCTCATCCACGTCCGGCCACGGCACACCCGGCACCGTACGTCGGTGAAGAACACCGACTACACCCCTAGCTCCCCCTAACGGACCTCAGAGGGACTTCTTGCGCACCAGCGTGATGCCGTCCGCCATGACGAGGAGGGAAATGTCCACGCGGTCGTCGTCGCGCAGCCGCGCGTTGAGTACGCGCACCGCGGCCGTGTCCGGGTCCTGGGCCTCGGGGTCGATGACCCGGCCGAAGAAGATGGTGTTGTCGACGACGATCAGCCCTCCCGGCCTGAGCAGGGCGAGCGATGCCTCGTAGTAGGCGGGGTAGCCGGCCTTGTCGGCGTCGATGAACACGAAGTCGACGCTCTCCGGGCCCTGTTCGGCGGTGAGCGCGGCGAGGGTGTCCAGCGCGTGGCCGATGCGCAGGTCGATACGCTCCTCGACACCGGCGCGCCGCCAGTACTCGGCACCGATGGCGGGCCACTTGTCGAAGATGTCGCAGGTGATGACCCGTCCGTCGGCGGGCAGTGCCCTGGCCATGCACAGGGTGCTGTAACCGGTGAACGTGCCGATCTCGAGGACGGTGCGGGCACCGGTGAGGCCGACGAGGAGGGCCAGCAGCTGGCCTTCCTCGGCCATGACCTGCATGGCGCGGCCCATGGGCAGCTCGGCCGTCTCGGCGCGCAGGTCACGCAGGACGTCGTCGTCGCGGAGGGAGACCTCGCGTACGTAGTCGAGCAGTTCGGGGCTGGAGAGGATCTGTTCTGCCATGGCTGGTGGGGGCCGCCGTGGTGTGTCGGCGGCCCCGTCCTCCTTCATGAGGGATCGCCGGGCCTGCCGGCCCGGAAGGGGCGTGGTCCGCGGTGCGACGTGACCCCTACGCGGCTGGGGGGGGGGGGGGGGGGGGGGGGGGGGGGGGGGGGGGGGGGGGGGGGGGGGGGGGGGGGGGGGGGGAGGGGG
>NZ_JBMNDO010000206.1:0-7580 GCF_052542855.1 Streptomyces sp. SAS_281 | reverse complement strand
CCCCCCCCCCCCCCCCCCCCCCCCCCCGCTCCCCTCCCCCTCGTCGGCGTCTGCCAGGGAAATCCATCGCCATGTTCCGCTTCCTCATCCGCCGGGCAATCGGCGCACTGGTCATCCTCCTGATCATCAGTGCCATCACCTTCGTCCTCTTCTACGTCGCGCCCCGCGACCCCGCTCGCGCGGCCTGCGGCAAGATCTGCTCGCCGGAGACGCTGGCGCTGGTCAAGCAGAACCTCGGCATCGCCGACCCGCTGCCGGTGCAGTACTGGCACTGGCTGGAGGGCGTGTTCGTCGGCCGCGACTACAGCTCGTTCGGCCACTGCCCCGCGCCGTGTCTGGGCTACTCGTTCCGCAACCGCGAGCCGGTCCTCGCCACCATCGAGGACCGCTTCCCGACGACGCTCTCCCTCTCCGTCGGCGCCGCGGTCGTCTTCGTGCTCGTCGGTGTGGGCACCGGCATGCTGGCCGCCGTGAAGCAGGGCAAGGCGCTGGACAAGATCGCCTCGTCGGCGTCCCTGATCTTCTCCTCGATGCAGATCTACATCGTCGGTGTGGTCGCCATGTACTACCTCACCGACCAGTGGCACATCCTCAGCCGCCCCAAGGACGTCCCGTTCGGCCAGGACCCGGCCGGCTGGTTCTCCGGACTGCTGCTGCCGTGGCTGGTGCTGGCGCTGATCTTCACCGCCAACTACACGCGTATGACCCGTTCCCAACTGGTCGAGACGATGAGCGAGGACTACGTCCGCACCGCCCGCGCCAAGGGCCTGTCCCGGCGCACCGTGTTCTTCCGGTTCGCCTGGCGCGGTGCGATGGGCCCGATCGTCACCATCTTCGGCCTCGACGTCGGCCTGCTGCTCGGCGGTGCGATCATCACCGAGAAGGTCTTCGGTCTGCACGGCATCGGCGCCCTGTCGATCAAGGCGGTCTACGACAACGACCTCCCGATGATCCTCGGGGTCGTCCTGGTCGCGGCGGCGGCGATCGTCTTCTTCAACATCGTCGTCGACGCCGTCTACGCCCTCATCGACCCGCGCGTCCGCCTCGCCTAGGGAGAGACCCCATGAGCACCCCCTTCCTCTCCGTACGCGATCTGCGCGTGCACTTCTCCAGCGAAGACGGCATGGTCAAGGCCGTCGACGGGCTCTCCTTCGACCTGGAGCGCGGCCGGACCCTCGGCATCGTCGGCGAGTCCGGCTCCGGCAAGTCCGTCACCAACCTGGCCATCCTCGGACTGCACCACCCCGAGCACACCGAGATCCAGGGCGAGATCCTGCTCGACGGGCAGGACCTGCTGAACGCGTCCGAGCGGGAGCTGGAGCGGCTGCGCGGCAACAAGATGGCCATGGTCTTCCAGGACGCCCTGGCCTCGCTCTCGCCGTACCACACCATCGGCAAGCAGATCGGTGAGACGTTCCGCAAGCACACCGGCGCCTCCAAGCAGGAGGCCCGGGCGCGGGCCGTCGAGATGCTCACCAAGGTGGGCATCCCGCAGCCCGGCCTGCGCGTGGACGACTACCCGCACCAGTTCTCCGGCGGTATGCGCCAGCGCGCGATGATCGCCATGTCGCTGGTCTGCAACCCCTCGCTGCTGATCGCCGACGAGCCGACGACCGCGCTCGACGTCACCGTGCAGGCCCAGATCATGGACCTGCTCAAGGACCTCCAGCAGGAGTTCGGCACCTCGATCATCTTCATCACGCACGACCTCGGGGTCATCGCCGACATCGCGGACGACGTCCTCGTGATGTACGGCGGGCGCTGTGTGGAGCGGGGTACGAAGAAGGAGGTGCTGCGCACGCCCCAGCACCCGTACACCTGGGGTCTGCTGGGCTCGATGCCCACCCTCGAAGGCCCGGTAGACGTGCCGCTGTCGCCGATCCCCGGAACCCCGCCGAGCCTCCTCAACCCGCCGTCCGGCTGCCGCTTCCACCCGCGGTGCTCGTTCACCGAGCAGGTCGGCGGCGACCGCTGCTCGGCCCAGCAGCCTCCGCTGGACCTGGTGTCCGGGCGCGGGGCGGCCTGCCACCTGACCCCGGAGCAGCGCGCGGAGTTCTTCACCGACTTCGCCGGCAGCCGGGCCAACTGACGTACAAGAGACGGGACTTTCCCACCATGAGCAGCACCGATCCCCTCCTGGACGTCTCCGGACTCACCAAGCACTTCCCGATCAAGGGCGGCTTCCCGATCCGGCGGACCGTCGGGGCCGTCCAGGCCGTGGACGGACTGGACTTCACCGTCTCCGAGGGCGAGAGCCTGGGCCTGGTCGGTGAGTCCGGCTGCGGCAAGTCGACCACGGGCCGGCTGGTCACCCGGCTCCTGGAGCCGACCGCGGGCCGGATCGCCTACCGCGGGCAGGACATCACGCACGCCGACCGGAAGCAGCTGGCGCCGATCCGCTCCGAGATCCAGATGATCTTCCAGGACCCGTACGCCTCGCTGAACCCGCGCCAGACGGTCGGCAAGATCGTGTCGGCGCCGATGGAGGTCAACGGCATCGAGCCGCCCGGCGGCCGCGAGGCACGGGTGCGGGAGCTGCTGGAGACGGTGGGGCTCAACCCGGAGCACTACAACCGCTTCCCGCACGAGTTCTCCGGCGGTCAGCGCGCCAGCGCATGGGTGGCCCGCGCGCTGGCCCTGGAGCCGAAGCTGATCGTGGCGGACGAGCCGGTGTCGGCGCTCGACGTGTCGATCCAGGCGCAGGTGGTCAACCTGCTGCAGAAGCTCCAGAAGGAAATGGGGATCGCCTTCCTGTTCATCGCCCACGACCTGGCCGTCGTGCGGCACTTCTCGCAGCGCGTGGCCGTGATGTACCTCGGCCGGATCGTGGAGATCGCGGACCGCGACGACCTGTACGGCAATCCGCGCCACCCCTACACGCGGGCGCTGCTCTCCGCCGTGCCCGAGGCGACCGCCGACGACACGCCGGCCCGGGAGCGCATCCGGCTCACCGGCGACGTCCCGTCCCCCGTCAACCCGCCTTCCGGCTGCCGCTTCCGCACCCGCTGCTGGAAGGCGACGGACAAGTGCGCGAGCGAGGCGCCCCCGCTGGTGCGGGTCTCCGGCAGCCGTGAGGGCCACCTGACGGCCTGCCACTACCCGGAGGACGCCCAGTCGGTGGCCGCCGTCCCGCGGGCCCGCAAGGAGGACGCGAAGCCCGCCAAGGGCCTCGGCAAGGAGGACGCGAAGCCCGCCAAGAGCCTCGGCGAGGACGGCGGGCCCCAAGACCGCGAGGCGCGAGGCTGACACCCCTCGCCTCGGCCCCGGGGCCGTACGCCCGGTGCGGGACCCGACCGGTCCCCGCCCGCCGTACGGCTCCGGCCGGGGGAACCGAGCACGCATCGGCCCATTGACCCGAGCACCCTGCGAGCCCGGTTCCCGGTACACGGGAAAGGCGCCCCGGAACCGATCGGTTCCGGGGCGCCTTTTGTCGCGCGCGGCGGGTTACGAGGCCGCGTGCACCACGTCCTTCTCCTCCGCGAAGTGGCAGGCCGACTCGTGGGCGGCCGGCGTCTTCACGTCCTTGAAGCGCTCGGGGACCGCGAGGAGCGGCACCTCGGTGGCGCACTTGTCCTGGGCCTTCCAGCAGCGGGTGCGGAAGCGGCAGCCCGAAGGCGGATTGGCCGGCGACGGGACGTCACCGGAGAGGATGATCCGCTCACGGCCCTCGCGGGAGTCCGGGTCGGGAACCGGGACTGCCGACAGCAGCGCCTGGGTGTAGGGGTGCGTCGGGTGGTCGTAGATCTGGGTGTCCGTACCGATCTCGGCCATCTTGCCGAGGTACATGACACCGACCCGGTCGGAGATGTGCCGGACGATCGACAGGTCGTGCGCGATGAAGAGGTAGGACAGGTTGAACTCGTCCTGGAGCTTCTCCATCAGGTTGATGACCTGCGCCTGCACCGACACGTCGAGCGCGGAGACCGGCTCGTCGCAGATGATGATCTCCGGGTTGAGCGCGAGGCCGCGGGCGATCCCGATGCGCTGGCGCTGACCGCCGGAGAACTGGTGCGGATAGCGGTTGATGTACTCCGGGTTGAGCCCGACGACGTCCAGGAGGTCCTGGACCCTGCGCCGCCGGTCGCCCTTGGGAGCCACCTCCGGGTGGATCTCGTACGTCTCGCCGATGATGTCGCCCACCGTCATACGGGGGTTGAGCGAGGTGTACGGGTCCTGGAACACCATCTGGATGTTGCGCCGGACGGCCTTGAGCGCGCGGCCGGACAGCCTGGTGATGTCCTGGCCCTTGTAGAAGACCTCGCCCGCGGTGGCCCGCTCCAGCGACATCAGCAGCTTGGCGACGGTGGACTTGCCACAGCCGGACTCGCCGACGATGCCCAGCGTCTCGCCCGCGTACAGGTCGAACGAGATGCCGTCGACGGCCTTGACCGCGCCGACCTGCTTCTGGAACAGGATGCCCTGCGTCAGCGGGAAGTGCTTGACGAGGTTGCGCACCTGGAGGATCGGCTCCCCCTGCGACACGGGCGCGTCGATGGCGGCTACGGCCTCCGCCTCGGTCGCCGCGTCGACGGTCTCCACCTCGGAGACGTTGGGGGTGGCGTCCACGGACTCCTTCGAGATGTCAGCCATGGATCGTCTCCTTCCAGAAGTGACAGGCGCTGCGGCGGCCGGCCAGCTCGGTGCCGTCCTGCTCGGTCACCGCGTGGAGCGGCGGGATGTCCGAACGGCAGATGTCCTGGGCCATGGTGCAGCGCGGGTTGAAGGCGCAGCCCGACGGCACGTGCAGCAGGTTGGGCGGCAGGCCCTTGATCGCGAAGAGCTCCTGGCCCTTCTGGTCCAGGCGCGGGATCGAGGCCAGCAGACCCTTGGTGTACGGGTGCGCGGGGCGCTTGTAGATCTCGTGCACCGGGGCGGTCTCGACGATCCGGCCCGCGTACATCACGGCGATCTTGTCTGCGACGTCCGCGACGACACCCAGGTCGTGGGTGATCAGGATCAGGCCCATGTTGTACTCGCGCTGGAGCTCCGCGAGCAGGTCCATCACCTGGGCCTGGACGGTCACGTCGAGCGCGGTGGTCGGCTCGTCCGCGATGATCAGGTCCGGTTCCAGGGCGAGCGCCATCGCGATCATGATGCGCTGGCGCATACCGCCGGAGAACTGGTGCGGGTAGTCCGAGACCCGGGCCGCGGCGGCCGGGATCTTCACCTGGTCCATCAGCTCGATGGCCTTGGCGCGGGCTTCCTTCTTGGACAGGCCCTGGTGGACCCGGAACATCTCGCCGAGCTGGTAGCCGACGGTGAGGACCGGGTTGAGCGAGGACAGCGCGTCCTGGAAGATCATGGCGATCTTCTGGCCGCGGATCTTCCGGCGCTCCTCGTTGGACATCTTGAGCATGTCCTGGCCGCGGAAGAGGATCTCGCCCTGGGGGATCTTGCCGGGCGGCATGTCGAGGATGCCCATGATGGCCTGCGCCGTCACGGACTTGCCGGAGCCGGACTCACCGAGGACGGCGAGGGTCTCGCCCGCGTCCACGCTGTAGTTGACCCCGTTGACCGCTTTGGCCACGCCGTCGCGGGTGTGGAACTCCACGTGCAGGTCACGGACTTCGAGCAGGGGACCGCTCTCGTCGCCGGACCCGCGCGGAGCAGGAACAGCCGCCGTCTTGTCGATGGTGGTCATGTACGCCTCCCTCAGCGCAGCTTGGGGTCGAGGGCGTTGCGTACCGCATCGCCGAGCATGATGAACGCGAGGACGGTGATCGACACCATGACCGACGGGATGATCAGCACGTAAGCGGCGTTACGCAGCTGCTCCTGGCCGGAGGAGATGTCGACGCCCCACGACACGGTCGGTTCGGCGAGACCGATGCCCAGGAAGGACAGGGTGGCCTCGGCCGAGATGTAGCCGCCGAGCGCGATGGTCGAAACGACGATCACCGGGGCGATCGCGTTGGGCATGATGTGCTTCAGCAGGATGCGGGTGGTCGAGGCACCGAGTGCCTTCGCCGCCATCACGTAGTCGGCCTGCTTGATGGTCATCACCGAGCCGCGCGCCACACGGGCGATCTGGGTCCAGCCGAGGAAGGCCAGGGCCAGGATGACGACCCAGATGTGCCGCTCCTCGAACGAGGTCAGGACGACCATCGCGCCGAGGATGAAGGGGACGCCGAAGAAGATGTCGGTGACCCGGGACAGGATGGTGTCGATCCAGCCGCCGAAGTATCCGGCGAGCATCCCGACGATCGTGCCCAGGACCGTCACCAGCACGGTGACGACCACGGCGACGGTGATCGAGGCGCGGGCGCCGTAGACCACGCGGGCGTAGATCGAGCGGCCCTGGATGTCGTAACCGAACCAGTCGGCCTGGAAGAAGTGGCCCCACTTGGGCCGCTGCAGGTAGTGGTGGGCCAGGTCCGCGTAGCGCGGGTCGGCGCCGGTGAACAGGCCGGGGAATATCGCCATCACCAGCAGGAAGATGATCAGGACCGCCGAGACCACGAACAGCGGGCTGCGCCGCAGGTCGTACCAGGCGTCCGTCCAGAGGCTGCGGGCCTTGGCGACCTCCGCGGTGGGGGCCGGCACGGCGGCGATGGGCGCGGAGGCGTCCGCGGAGGTTTCCTTGAGCGTCTCAGGCATACCGGATCCTCGGGTCCAGGACCGCGTAGAGCAGGTCGACTATCAGGCTGGCGGCGAGGTAGACGAGCACGATCAGCGTGACGATGCCGACGACCGTCGCCCCTTCGCGGTGGCGGAGGGCGTCGAAGACTGCGGAGCCGACGCCCTTGACGTTGAAGATGCCCTCGGTGACGACGGCACCGCCCAGCAGGGCGCCGAGGTCGGTACCGAGGAAGGTGACCACCGGGATCATCGAGTTCCGCATCAGGTGGACGCCGATGACGCGACGGCGCGGCAGCCCCTTGGCGACGGCGGTACGCATGTAGTCGGAGCGCAGGTTTTCCGCGACGGAGGTACGGGTCAGCCGTGCCACATAGGCGAGGGACAGCGACCCGAGCACGACCGCCGGGAGGATCAGTTCGCTCGAATTCGCTTCCAGGCTGACGTTGGGATCGACCCAGCCGAGCTGGAAGGCGAAGAAGTACTGCCCGAGGAAGCCCAGCACGAAGGAGGGCACCGAGATGAGCAGGAGCGTCAGGACGAGCAGCAGGCGGTCACGAAGGGTGTCGGCCTTCAGTCCGGCGAAGACACCGATGGAAATGCCGACGAGGACCGTGAACAGGAAGGCAAACAGGGCCAGCCGGATCGTGATCGGGAAGGACTCGGAGATGATGTCGGCCACCGGTCGCCCACTGGCGATCTGGGTGCCGAAGTCGCCCTGGAAGAGTCCTACGAGGTAGTTCCAGTACTGGTGCCAGAGTGGCAGGTCGAGACCGAGGTCCTTCTTCATCGCTGCGATCTGCGCGGGGTCGACGGTCTGCTCACCTGCGAGTGCGCGCACGGGATCGCCGGGCAGCGCGTACATCATGGCGAAGACCAGCAAGGTCGACCCGAGGAAGACCGGGATCATCTGGAGCAGTCGCCGCGCGACGTAACGCCCCATGTTTGCCTCCGATTGGGGGGAATGCAGCCCAGGGACCGCGCTCCGGATAGCGGAGCGCGGA
>NZ_JBMNDO010000205.1:0-7850 GCF_052542855.1 Streptomyces sp. SAS_281 | reverse complement strand
CACGGTCCAACGTCAGGTCATCGGCGAAATGCCGGTCACCGGTCGCGTCGGGCACGTACTTCACACAGACAACGATCCTCAAGCTCACGCCGGCTCTCCCTGTACCTGGTGGTGTCCTGCGGGAATCCTATGGCACTCAGTACCCTTCGTAAAGGTACCCAGTGTCAGATAGTTGCTTTCGGTGTTACGTTTCCGGCATGACCGAAGACCGCCGGCCGGCCAAGAAGCCCCCCATGCGTGACGTGCTCGCCGAGGCGGCCTTCGCGCTCTTCCTGGAGCGCGGGTTCGAGCGGACCACGGTGGACGACATCGTCGCGCGGGCCGGGGTCGGCCGGCGGTCCTTCTTCCGCTACTTCCCTTCCAAGGAGGACGCGGTCTTCCCCGACCACGAGCGGTGCCTGGCGGACATGACCGCGTTCCTGGCGGACGCCGACGGCGCGGACCCGGTCGCCACGGTGTGCGACGGCGCCCGGCTGGTGCTGCGCATGTACGCGGAGAAGCCCGAGTTCTCCGTGCAGCGCTACCGGCTCACCCGCGAGGTGCCCGGGCTGCGCACGTACGAACTGTCCGTGGTGCGCCGTTACGAGAGGACCCTCGCCGGCTATCTGGAGCGGCGCTGGGCCGGGGACCCGGACGCAGGGCCCGACGCCGCGCTGCGCGCCGAGGTGATCGCCGCCTCGGTCGTCGCCGCGCACAACAACGGGCTGCGGTCCTGGCTGCGTTCGGGCGGCGAGGGCGACGCGGGGGCCGAGGTGGACCGGGCCCTCGAACTGGTGCGCGCGGTGTGGGGCGGGGCGGCCCCGCGGACCGTCGCGCCCGCGCCGGACCCGGAATCCGCCGCCGTGACCTCTTCCGCGGGCGACGACGAGGTGATCGTCATGGTCGCGCGCAAGGGTGCCCCGATGTGGCGCGTGGTGCAGCACATCGAGTCCGCCCTCGGCACCGCCTGAGGCCCCGGCCGCCATTTCGCGGCACTCAGTGCCTTTACTCCTGGAACTAAGTGCCATACGGTGCCGGTGTGCCGTCGTCGAAGGTGCGGCGCACCGAGTCGAGCGCGGGAGGCGGAACGTGTTCAGTACCGGAATCGACGTGATGGGGCGGCCGGCTCGCGACGCGGCGGAAGCAGACAGCCAGGAAGGGCTCGTCTATCAGGTGTGCCGCTGGTGCCACACCGCCTCCTTCCGTAAACTCCTGTGCCCCGTCTGCGCGTCGAGCGATCTCCGATCCGCGCACAGCGACGGCCACGGCGTGGTCATCCGCTCCAACGTCGTCAACCGCTACTCGCGCATCATGCGCAACGAGTCCCTGGTCCGCTTCCCCGAAGGCTTCGTCTACCGCTGCCGGATCGTGGGCGCGGCCCCGCACCTCGTGAACGTCGGCGACCGGGTCCGCCCGGCCGGCGGCCGCACCTCCGTGTCCGGCGAGGTCGTACTCGAAGTCTGCGACCCGCCCGGCTCGGCCGACTGGTACTGAGGCCTCACGCCTCCGGACAGCGCAGCACGGCGAGGACGCGCCGGTTGTAGCCGGTGGTGTGCGCGAGACCCAGCTTGTCGAAGACGGTGTTGAGGTTCTTCGCGACGGCACTCGGCGAGATGCGCAGCTTCCGCGCGATGGCCGCGTTGGTGGCCCTGCGCCAGCGTCTCCAGCACGGTGCGCTCGCGCGGGGTCAGCCGCGACAGCGGATCTCCGTGCGTGCTGCGGATGACCAACTGCGCGGGACCCCGTCGTGCAGATCGCGCTCGACGCGCCGGCGCTGCCGGTCCACCGCCCGCACCACCGCGGCCCGACTGGCCGCCGGCTCACCGATGCGCCGCCTGAGCGACTCCCGCTCGCCGGGTCCGTAGCACTCCCCGGCGAGCCGGGCGTCCAGCGCGGCGAGCGAGAACAGCCCCTGCACGTCGAGGAAGAGGAGGACGGGGCCCAGGACTGCCTGGGTCAGCAGCTCGCCCCAGCCGAGCGTGGAACGGGCCACGCCCACCGCGAGCAGCCCGGCCGGCGGGAACAGGTTCTCCAGGGCGATGGCCAGACCGGCCCCCGGGGCGCCGAGGGTGTCGATCAGGTCGGCCGCCCAGCCGGCGAAACCTCCGGCGGGCTCCTGCGGCAGAGCGAGCGGGACGGGGTGCATGGAGGGCTCCAGACGGACGGCCGCCGGGGCACCCTGCCCCGGCCCCCAGCCACGCCAGGAAGCGGAGGAGCACGCCGGTATGAGGGTCGCCGCCGTCCGGGGTGCGGTTTACCGCAGGTGCGCCCGTCGAAGACGGCATGCCCAAGTCATCCGATGAACGTTGCCCGTTCTCTTCTCCCGGAGGGGTGACGCCGCTACCATCGGGACGCGAAATGGGAGCGCTCCCACGTCCGTTCACGCCCTTAACCGCCGTTGTCGGCGGTCCTGTTCGGAGGAGACGTTTCCGTGCGCACAAGCGCAAGACCCTTCGCTGCCCTGGTGGCGGCACTCACCCTCACCGCCGGGCTCTTCGCCGCCGGTGCGCCGGCGTCGGCGAGAGACCATGGCGCCACCGCGTCCGCCAAGGCATCCGATGTGTCCCTCGCGGCGGACACGTACGACTGGAAGAACGTCCGTATCGACGGCGGCGGTTTCGTCCCCGGGATCGTCTTCAACCGGTCCGAGAAGAACCTCGCCTACGCCCGCACCGACATCGGCGGCGCCTACCGCTGGGACCAGGCCGGCAAGCAGTGGAAGCCGCTGCTCGACTGGGTGGACTGGGACCACTGGGGCTGGACCGGGGTGGTGAGCCTCGCCTCGGACTCCGTCGACCCGGACAAGGTGTACGCCGCCGTGGGCACCTACACCAACGACTGGGACCCCACCAACGGCGCGGTGCTGCGCTCCTCGGACCGGGGCGCGACCTGGAAGGCGAGCACGCTGCCGTTCAAGATCGGCGGCAACATGCCGGGCCGGGGGATGGGCGAACGCCTCGCGGTCGACCCGAACAAGAACTCCGTGCTGTACCTCGGCGCGCCCAGTGGCAACGGCCTCTGGCGGTCCACCGACTCGGGCGCCACCTGGTCCGAGGTGACGGCCTTCCCCAACCCGGGCAACTACTCCCAGGACCCGAGCGACACCAGCGGCTACGGGAACGACAACCAGGGCATCGTCTGGGTGACGTTCGACGAGCGCAGCGGCAGCGCGGGCAGCGCGACCCAGGACATCTACGTCGGGGTCGCCGACAAGGAGAACACCGTCTACCGCTCCACGGACGGCGGGACCACCTGGTCGCGGATAGCGGGGCAGCCGACCGGGTACCTGGCGCACAAGGGCGTACTGGACTCCGACAACGGCTACCTGTACCTGACCCTCAGCGACACCGGCGGCCCGTACGACGGAGGCAAGGGGCGGATCTGGCGGTACACCACCGCGACGGGTGAGTGGAAGGACGTCAGCCCGGTCGCCGAGGCGGACACCTACTACGGCTTCAGCGGGCTCACCGTGGACCGGCAGCATCCCGGCACGGTGATGGCGACCGCGTACAGCTCCTGGTGGCCCGACACCCAGATCTTCCGCTCCACGGACAGCGGCGCGACCTGGACCCGGGCGTGGGACTACACCAGCTACCCCAACCGCTCCAACCGCTTCACCCAGGACGTCTCCTCGGTGCCGTGGCTGACCTGGGGCGCCAACCCGACGCCGCCGGAGACCACGCCCAAGCTGGGCTGGATGACCGAGGCGCTGGAGATCGACCCGTTCGACTCGAACCGCATGATGTACGGCACCGGCGCCACGATCTACGGCACCGAGAACCTCACCAACTGGGACTCCGGCAGCCAGTTCAAAATCACGCCGATGGTGAAGGGCCTGGAGGAGACCGCCGTCAACGACCTGGCCAGCCCGCCGTCCGGGGCGCCGCTGCTCAGCGCGCTCGGTGACATCGGGGGCTTCCGGCACACCGACCTCGACGCGGTGCCGGACATGATGTTCACCTCGCCCAACCTCACCTCCACCACGAGCATCGACTTCGCCGAGGGCAGCCCGAACACGGTGGTCCGGGTCGGCAGCGCCGACGCCGCCCCGCACATCGGCTTCTCGACGGACAACGGCTCCAACTGGTTCCAGGGCTCCGAGCCGTCCGGGGTGACCGGCGGCGGCACGGTCGCGGCGGCGGCCGACGCGAGCGGCTTCGTCTGGAGCCCCGAGGGCGCCGGGGTGTACCGCACGACCGGGTACGGGAGTTCGTGGTCGGCGTCGACCGGGATTCCGCAGGGCGCGACGGTCGAGTCGGACCGGAAGAACCCGAAGAAGTTCTACGGGTTCAAGGCCGGCACCTTCTACGTCTCCACCGACGGCGGCGCGACCTTCACGGCGAAGGCGTCGAGCGGCCTGCCCACCGAGGGCAACGTCCGCTTCAAGGCGGTCCCCGGCACCGAGGGCGACATCTGGCTCGCGGGCGGCGCCACGACGGGCGCGTACGGCCTGTGGCACTCGACCGACTCGGGGGCGACCTTCACGAAGCTGAGCGGCGTCGGGGAGGCGGACTCCGTCGGCTTCGGCAAGGCGGCGGCGGGCGCCTCCTACCAGACGCTCTTCGTGTCGGCGAAGATCGGCGGGGTGCGCGGCATCTTCCGGTCGACCGACGCGGGCGCCACCTGGACCCGCGTCAACGACGACGCCCACCAGTGGGGGTGGACCGGCGCCGCGATCACGGGCGACCCGCGCGTCTTCGGCCGGGTGTACGTGTCCACCAACGGGCGCGGGATCATGTACGGCGACTCCTCGGACAGCGACGGGGGCGGCACGGACCCGGGCACCGACCCCGGGACCGACCCCGGCACGGACCCGGGCACCGACCCCGGCACCGACCCCGGTGACGCCGCCTGTTCGGTGACGTACAAGGTCACCAACCAGTGGTCCGGCGGCTTCCAGGCCGATGTGACCCTCACCAACACGGGCAGCGCGGAGCTGGACGGCTGGAAGCTCGCCTGGACCTTCCCGGACGGGCAGAAGGTCGGCCAGATGTGGAACGCGACGCCCGCGCAGGACGGCGCGAAGGTGACGGCCGCCAACGTCTCCTGGAACGGCCGGGTGGCGCCGGGCGCGTCCGCGGGCTTCGGCTTCACGGGCACGCTGACCGGCGGCAACACGGCACCGGACACCTTCTCGCTCGGTGAGGAGGTCTGCGCCACCGGCTGACGCGGGGTGCGGGGCCCCGCGTCGGGGGGCGGGCCGGGCGGCCCGGGCCCGTCCCCCGGCACGGCCTTACTGGCCCCGTACAGGTTCGTCGGCCATACTGCCCGCCGTGGAGCAGCGCATAGACCCGAAGACCCAGCCCGCGTACGCCGCAGGGACCGACCCGGCGTACATCCCCGGTCTCACGGCCCCCCGACCCGCCGAAGCGGTGGACGAGGAGCCGGAGAACACCGGGGAGCCCGCCCCCGAGGACGCCGTCCCGGACGCAGTCGCCGAGCCGCCGGCCGGCGAGGCGCCGGTGGCGCAGGACGAGGAGCACGAGGAGGAGCAGAAGGAGAGCGACGAAGAGGCTTCCGAGGGGCCCTCGTTCGAGGTGAGCGACCGGCGCGGCTCGATCTCGGCCGGTCCCGGCGGAGTCCGGTTCACGCTGGACGACCAGCAGGCCGACTTCGACTGGGACGAGATCGGCGCGGTCGAGCTGAAGCCGGCCCGCTTCGGCCGCCGGTTCACGGTCACCGTCCACCTGTCGTCCCAGCGCTGGTTCAACGGAGAGGCGGAGGCGCCGTCGCGCAGCAGCCTCAAGGAGTGGACCGAGGGCTTCGACGCCGTCCTGGACGCCCACTTCGAGGAGTCCTGACGGGGACTCCGGCCGGCCTGCGCCCCGCCCCCTTCCCGGATCAGGGCTCCGCTCCTCGAACGCCGGCGGGGCTGAACTCCAGCCCGGCCGGCGTTTGAGGACAGGGGGTCCGGGGGCGACGCCCCCGATCAGGCGTCCGCCAGGACCACCGAGCGGGTCAGATGGCGGGGGGCGTCAGGGTCGAGGCCGCGGGCGGTGGGGCGCGCCACCGCCAGGCGCTGGACGCGGACCAGGTCCGCCAGCGGGTCCAGGTCGCTCTCCACCCAGCGGGCACCGGTCTCCAGAAGCTGTTCGCGCAGGCCCTCGGGGGCGCCGCCGAACATCCAGGTGGCGGTGGTGTCCGTGGCGATGGAGATCGGGCCGTGGCGGTACTCCATCGCGGCGTACGACTCGGTCCAGGAGAGCGACGCCTCCTTCATCTTGAGCGCCGCCTCGTTGGCGAGGCCGGTCGTCCAGCCGCGCCCGAGGAACGTGAACTGCGCGCAGTCCACCAGGCCCTCCGGCAGCGGCTCGGCGAGCGCCCGCTCCGCGTCCCGGACCGCGGCGTCGGTGTGCAGGCCGAGGTGCGCGCGCAGCAGCGTCAGCAGCGTGGTGGCGAACCGGGTCTGGACGACGGACTGTTCGTCCGCGAAGTCGAGGACGACGACCGCGTCGGCGGCCGTCATCACCGGCGTCTCCGGGTCGGCGGTGATGGCCACCGTGGGCGTGGTGCCGCTCAGCCGGCCGAGGAGTTCGAGGACCTCGGTCGTGGTGCCGGAGCGGGTGAGCGCGACGACCCGGTCGTAGCGGCGGCGGGTGGGGAACTCGGACGCGGCGAAGGCATCGGTCTCGCCCTGCCCGGACTCCTCACGGAGCGAGGCGTATGCCTGAGCCATGTAGAACGAGGTGCCGCAGCCGACGACGGCGACGCGCTCGCCGGGCGCGGGCAGCGCGGCCGCGTGACTCGGTGCCAGCTCCGCTGCGCGGCGCCAGCACTCCGGCTGACTGGCGATCTCGATCTCGACGAATGACACTTTGCACTCCGTACTGGTGATGGGATGCTCGTTTACGCACGTTACTCGCGATGAGCGAGCATTATCAAGCATTCTGCGTGCACGGGGCTTGACTCGCCCGAGCCTTGTGCGACGCTTGCGCCTGTCCGGTGATCGCGCCCAAGGGGATGGGTGCCCGCAGCCCGGACCTGTGAGGAGAACCGCCTTGTCCAGGGATGCCCGGTGGAACGCACTGCTGGAACTCGTAGGTAAGCACGGCCGGGTGGACGTCGAGGACGCCGCGAGGACACTCGACGTCTCGGCCGCGACCATCCGGCGGGACCTGGACCAGCTCGCCGAACAGCAACTGCTCACCCGTACCAGGGGCGGTGCGATCGCCCACGGCGTCAGTTACGAGCTGGCCCTCCGTTACAAAACGGGGCGCAACGCGCCGGAGAAGCAGGCCATCGGCCGCGCCGTCGCCGAACTCGTCGCGGTGGGCGAGGTGGTCGGCCTCACCGGCGGCACCACCATCACCGAGGTGGCCCGCTCGCTCGCCGTCCGCGCGGACCTGGTGGGCGACGGGGCCGGCGGTGCGGCGGGCCAGCCGACGCTGACGGTGGTGACCAACGCCCTCAACATCGCCAACGAGCTGGTGATCCGGCCGCAGATCAAGATGGTCGTCACCGGTGGGGTCGCCAGGCCCCAGTCGTACGAGCTGACCGGCCCGCTGGCCAGTGGGGTGCTCGGCGAGATAACGCTCGACGTGGCCGTCCTCGGCGTCAACGCCATCGACACCGAACGCGGCGCGTACGTGCACCACGAGGGCGAGGCCAGCATCAACCGGCTGCTCGCCCAGCAGGCCCAGCGCGTGGTGGTCGCCGCCGACTCCTCGAAGATCGGCAAGCGGGCCTTCGCCCGGGTCTGCGACCTCTCCCTGGTCGACTTCCTGGTCACCGACCGGGGGATCGCCCCCGAGGCGTCCGCCCGCTTCACGGAGGCCGGTGTCACGGTCATCGCCGTCTGACCCCCAGGATTCTCGGGGGAGTTCGAAGGCGTTCCCTCGCCGTACCCCCAGCGGGCCGCCGCGCACACGTTG
>NZ_JBMNDO010000204.1:0-7888 GCF_052542855.1 Streptomyces sp. SAS_281 | reverse complement strand
CGTGTCACAGGCGTCGGCCCCTCCGCATCCGCTTCGCCGCCTCAGCCGGGCCAGCTGCCCGTCAGCCGGCGGGCGGTCACCGCGCCGGAACGCTCTATCGCCGCCTTGACCACGGCGAAGATCGCGCCCTGGATGGCAGCGGCGAGCAGGATCTCCTTCCAGCGGCGGTCCTCGTCCATGGCGTCGGGGGCGTCGCCCTCGCCCTCGACGGCCTTCCACACCTGCTTGAACGCCATGCCGGCGATCATGCCGCCCGCGGCGCCCAGGGCGAGCCCGACCGGCTTGTAGGCGATCTTGGCCGCGTTCACCGGCGGTGGCCCCGGCTACGGCGGACCAGCATGACTGCGGCGATCAGCACCCCGGCCGCGAACAGCGGGGTGCGGTGGGTGCGCGCCGCGGTCGCGGCCTGGCCCGCGGTCTCCCGCAGAGGTTCGGGCGCCTTCTCCGCCGCGTACTGTCCGGCCCTGGCCGCGCTGTCGCGTACCTGGGCGGCGGCCTGCGCCGTCTTCTCCAAGACGGGGTCGGGGGTGCGGTCCCGCAGCTTCCGGGCGACCTGGGCCGCCTTGTCGCGTACCTGGCCGGTGGCCAGAGCGGCCTTCTCCGCGGTCTGCTGCTTCACAGCGGCCGTCCTCTCCTTCGCATGCGCCTTGACGTCGGCCTTGGCGGCCAGCGCCTCGACGGTCATCCCCAGTTCGTCACGCGTGTTCTCGACCCGCCTGCGCAGGTCCTCGGGTGTGGGGTCCTCGTTGTCCGTCCGGTGTGTGTCGCTCATCGGTGTGCCTTTTCCTTGATCTCTGCCACATCGGCCTTGACGCTGTCGATGGTCTGCTCGGGCACGGGCGTCCCGGCCTCGTTGATCTGCCGCTTCCCCGCCAGTGCGGCGACGGCGGCCACGACCGCCAGCACCACCGTGACGACGAGAGCCGCCGCCCACACCGGCAGGACCGACGCGAGGGCGGCGATGCACGTCGCCACCAGGGCCTGAGCCGTGAGGAAACCCAGCAGGCCGGCAGCGCCGAAGAGGCCGCCGCCCTTGCCGTACCGCTTGCCCTTCCGGGTCATCTCCACCCGGGCGAGCTGCATCTCCTCCCGGACCAGCTCCGAGATCTGCTGCGAGGCACGCGAGACCAGCACGTTCACCGACTCGTCGGTGGCGCGGGCCTGACGCTCCATCGTGCTCATACGAGGTCACCTGGCCTTCTCTGATTGTCCGATTCGTGTGCCGCGCCCATCCGTCCGGCGCAGCGGTGCGTGTGTCGGTCCCGGCACGGCTACCCTGTGGCCGCCCGGATACCGCCCGGTTCATTCCTCCATCCGGCGACGGTCCTCGTCGCTCCAGGCACGGGTGTCGCGCGGGGCGACGTACGGCTCCTCGCCCTCGGGCAGTCCGCCGGCGATCGCGCGGCGGCGGGCCATCTCGGCGTCGAATTCGAGGCCGAGGAGGATCGCGAGGTTGGTGATCCAGAGCCATACGAGGAAGACGACGACGCCCGCGAGGGTGCCGTAGGTCTTGCTGTACGAGGCGAAGTTCGCGACGTAGAACGCGAAGCCGGCGGAGGCGGCGAGCCAGATGAGCAGGGCCAGGAGGCTGCCGGGGGTGATCCACCGGAAGCCGCGGCCCTTGGCATTCGGGGCCGCCCAGTACAGGAGCGCGATCATGACGATGACCAGGAGGACCAGGACCGGCCACTTGGCGATCGACCACACGGTCAGGGTGGTGCCGCCGATGCCGAGGGCGGTGCCGGCCTGCCGGGCGAGGGCGCCCGAGAAGACCACGATGAGCGCGCTGACGCAGGCGAGGACCATCAGGGTCGCGGTCAGGGCGAGGCGCAGCGGCAGGATCTTCCAGACCGGGCGGCCCTCGGGCAGGTCGTAGACGGCGTTCGAGGTGCGGATGAACGCCGCGATGTAGCCGGAGGCCGACCAGACGGCGACGGCGAGGCCGACGACCGCCATGACGGAACCGACGCCGGCGTTGCCCTGGAGCTGGTGCACGGCGTCGGTGATGATGTCGCGGGCGGAGCCGGGGGCCAGCTTGCGCAGGTTGTCCAGGACCCGCTGGGTGGCGGACTCCCCCGCGATGCCCAGCAGGGAGACCAGCACCAGCAGTGCGGGGAACAGCGACAGGACTCCGTAGTACGTGAGTGCGGCGGCCCGGTCGGCGAGCTCGTCGTCCTTGAACTCCCTCGCGGTGGAGCGCAGCACGGCGAGCCAGGACCGGCCGCTCAGGTCGCTGGGCTGGTCGGGCGCCCGTTCCTCGATGTCTTCCCCGGGGCCCACGTCCGGCGGCGGGCCGTCGCCGTCGTGCCGGTGTTCTTCCGTTCCGGTGCCGGGGTGCGGTGTCCGTGTCATACGGTGCGGTTTGCCCGCCCGGCGTGACTCATGTACGCGGCGGCCCGGTCCGGGGAAAGCCGTGCTCCCGGACCGGGCCCCCTGCCCGCGGTTCCGCCGCTATCCCGCGTACGTCTCGAACTCCGCGACCTTCGGCGCACCACTGGCGCCGGTGATCTCGAAGGTGATCTTGCGCAGCGAGGTGGCCGGGATGCTGATCGCGCCGGCTCCGCTGCCGGTCTTGAGGACAGCGCCGGTGTCGGCGTTCAGCAGCCGCCAGGAGCCGATGACGCCCTGGGCGCCCGCGGCCTCGCGGATGGCGACGGAGGAGACGGTGGTGGCGGAGCCCCACTTGACGGAGACGGAGCCGGTCGTGCCGGAGGGCGACCAGTAGGTGTTCAGGTCACCGTCGCGCACGTTGCCGTAGCTGGTGCCGCTCGCCTTGCTGGAGCCGTCCGCGCCCGCGCCGAGGCTGAGGTTGGTGCCGGTGGGCGTGGTCGGGTCGGTCGGGTCCGGCGTCGGGTCGGTCGGGTCCGGGGTGGGGTCGGTCGGGTCCGGCGTCGGGGTCGTGGTGGAGCAGTCGCCGTCCGAGACCTTGAGCCCCTTGCCGGCGCCCGCCGTGCTGGTCACGATGGCCGGCACGCAGGAGGAGTCGTCGAGGGTGTACGCGTACGGGATGCTGATCGAGGTGTTGGACTGCGGGTTCGGGCCGGCCGGGTGGTTCTCCTCGCCGGGCTCGGACCAGGTGATGTTGTCGAAGGTGTTGCCGCTGACCTGCCAGTACCCGGTGGTGTCGGTGTAGAAGGTGCCCAGGACGTCCTTGGAGTCCTTGAAGTAGTTGTTGTCCACCTTGGCGTGGGCGCCGGCCCGGGAGTTGATCCCGGACTTGTTCAGCTTCACGTAGTAGTTGTTGTAGATGTGGGCGGTCCCGCCGCGCAGCAGCGGTGTGCGGGAGTCGACGTTCTCGTACAGGTTGTGGTGGAACGTGACGTAGCCGTTGTCGAGCTGGGTCTCGCTGGACCCGATGAGGCCGCCCCGGCCGGAGTTGCGCAGGGTGCTGTACGACAGCGTCACGTACTGGGTGTTGTCCTTCATGTCGAAGAGGCCGTCGAACCCGTCGTCCTCGCCGCCGGACGCCTCCAGGGTGGCGTGGTCGACCCAGACGTTGCGGACGTCGCTCTCCATGCCGATGGCGTCGCCGCCGTTGGAGGTGGGCGAGCCGGACTTCTTGACGTTCTTGACGGTCACGTTCTGGATGATGATGTTGCTGGACTGGCGGATGTGGATGCCCAGTTGGTCGAAGACGGCCCCGCTGCCGACGCCGACGATGGTGACGTTGCTGATCTGCTTGAGCTCGATGACACCGTCCGCCGTGTTGCAGCTGTCGCCGGACACCTTGGCGGTGTTGGCGTGGTTGATGGTGCCCTCGACCTCGATGGTGATCGGGGTGCTGCTGCTGGCCCGGCCGCACAGGGCCTGGTGGATCTGGGTCCCGGTGGTGGCCCGTACGGTCTGCCCGCCCGCGCCGCCGGTGGTGCCGCCGTTCTGGCTCGCGTAGCCGGTGGCGCCGCCCGCGACGGCGGCGGATGCCTCGGGCATCGTCAGGACCGCTCCGGCAGCGGCCGCCAGGGCCATCGTGGACAGCGCCGCAGACAGTCTCAGTGCGACTGGTCGCCTCATGTTCGTTCCCATTCGTCGAAGAGAGATGGAAAGCGCTTTCTGGTTGGCGAGGATAGGGGCGCCACGACTTCGAGTACAAGGATGTGAACACTGAAAGACGACGCTTTCTTGATTTGGGCACGTCAACACCGGGGCGTTCCCGGTCCAATCGGACCGTAACGGCCGGGAGGCCCTCCCCCGGCCGGGCAACCGGCTGGACGAGGACCTCATGCAGGGACGGGCGCCGGGAGTTCGCCCACGCACGGACGGCTGCAGCACCGTTGCGAGGCCCCCCGCCGTCACCAGGGCGAAGGCGCTGCCGGCCCCGAGCACCAGCCCTCTCGCCCGCCGGGGCCCGAAGGAGGGCACACGGGCGGTCGCGGACCCGGGCGCGTCGGCCGCGTAGTACACGGTCACGACATCGCCCTCCGCGACGCCGGGTTGACGCCCGCGCTCCTCGAAGGCGACGGCCCGGCCGGTCTCCGTACGGAACTCCACGGTGGCGTGCGACAGGACGACCGGGACCCCTCGGCGTCCCGCGCCTCCTCCGTGCGCACTCCCGCGCACCGCGCCTCGGCGGCGCGCCCGGCCCTCGGCCGGGGGCCCTCCGGCTGCCGGTCGAGAGCCCGCGCGAAAGCCACGGCCCCGGCCGCGGCGATGACGAAGCAGACGGCGGCGAAGACCATGGCGCTCCCCGGGGGTCGGCGGGCCGGGGAGCGGCGCCACCGGGCCGCGGTGGACCGCCATGACCCTCCGGCCCCGACCCCGGACAAGGCCCCGGCGCTCCCGCTCCCACCCCGCGGGCGCGCCCGCACCGTGGAGAGAACGTGCGAATTTCCTACGCGGGGGTAGTGAGCGCGTGCCTCTTGCTATACCTTCCGTCTAACAGCTTGCTAGACGCAGCGTCTAACAAGCGAGGGCGGCGTCCGACGGCCGGCGTTCTCATCGGGCCGGTACACGATGAGGGCCGGACGGCGCCGGGGTCGATCTCTCGAGTCAAGGAGCCGCAGCATGGCAAGCAGCACCGTTCGGCCGGAGGACCAGGACCGGGCCGCCGAGCAGGACGTCGCCCGGCGCCTGCTCGATTCGTCCGCGAAGCTCTCGTACGACCCGGCCACCGAAGTGGACTGGAACACCCCCCTGGACACGGACCACCACGGCGCGAGCCCCGAGTGGAGCACGCTCTACGGCACCGCGTACTGGGGCGAGTTGACAGAGGATCAGCGCAAGGCGCTGACCCGCCAGGAGGCCGCGTCCGTCGCCAGCACCGGCATCTGGTTCGAGATGATCCTCCAGCAGATGGTGCTGCGCGACATGTACGCCAAGGACCCGACCGACCCGCGCTTCCAGTGGGCCCTGACCGAGGTCGCCGACGAGTGCCGGCACTCGATCATGTTCGCCCGGGGCGCGGCGAAGCTGGGCGCTCCGGCGTACCGGCCGCGCCGCCCGGTGCTCGAACTGGGCCGCGCCTTCAAGACCCTCGCCTTCGGCGAAGCGGCGTACGCGGCGATCCTCGTGGCGGAGGAGGTGCTCGACGTGATGCAGCGGGACTGGATGCGCGACGAGCGCGTCGCCCCGTTCGTCCGCACGATCAACAACATCCATGTGGTGGAGGAGTCCCGCCACATGAAGTTCGCCCGCGACGAGACCCGCAAGCGCCTGCGCGGCGCGGGCCCGGTGCGCCGCCACCTCAACGCGCTCGTCGTCGCCATCGCCTCGTACTACATCGTCACCAGCATGGTGAACCGGGACGTCTATGCGAACGCCGGCCTGGACGCCGCGCGGGCGCGGACCGAGGCGAGGACCAACGAGCACCACAAGTCCCTTATGCGGTCGAGCTGTTCGGGGCTGATGGAGTTCCTGGCCTCGGCCCGCCTCCTGACGAAGCCGGCCCTGTTCTTCTACAAGCGCGCCGACCTGATCTGACCCGAGCCGAGAGCCCGAGCCATGACCTACGCCATCACCCAGACCTGCTGCAACGACGCCACCTGCGTGGCCGTGTGCCCCGTCAACTGCATCCACCCGACGCCGGAGGAGCGGGACTTCGGGCGTACGGAGATGCTGTACGTCGACCCGGAGACCTGCATCGACTGCGGGGCGTGTGCCGACGCCTGCCCGGTGGACGCGATCTTCCCGGTGGACAGCCTCTTCGGGGCGCGCAAGGAGTACGCCGCCATCAACGCGGCCTACTACGCGGGCCGGGAGCCGGAGCCCGTCGCCGGTCCCAACTTCCATGCCTGGGGCGCCCCTTCGTTCTCGCGCAGCCTGCCGTCCGACTTCGCGCCGATCCGGGTCGCGATCGTCGGCACCGGCCCCGCCGGGATGTACGCGGCCGAGGACCTGCTGCTGCACACCAACGCCGAGGTGACCCTGATCGACCGGCTTCCGGTGGCCGGCGGGCTCGTCCGGTACGGCGTCGCGCCGGACCACCCGGGGACGAAGGGGGTCGGCGAGACCTTCGCGCGGTTCCACGACCACCCCAGGGTGCGGATGCACCTCAACGTCGAGGTCGGTACCCACCTCTCCGCCGAGGAGCTGGCCGCGCACCACGACGCGGTGATCTACGCGGTCGGGGCCGCCGCCGACCGCCGGCTCGCCGTCCCGGGCGAGGACCTGCCGTCGAGCATCACGGCGACCTCGTTCGTCGCCTGGTACAACGCGCACCCCGAGGTGGCGCCGGACACCGTGGACCTCTCCCGCGCCGAGCGGGTGGTCGTCGCGGGGAACGGCAACGTGGCGCTCGACGTCGCGCGCCTCCTCGTCGCGGACCCGGCGGGGCTCGCGGGCACCGACATCGCCGACCACGCGCTGGCCGCCCTGCGCGGCTCCGGGGTGCGCGAGGTCGTCCTGCTCGGGCGGCGCGGCCCACAGGACGCCGCCTGCACGTCGTCCGAACTGCTCGCGCTCAGGCACCTGCCGGGCGTGGAGCTGGTGGTGGACGACCACGATCCGCGCATCGGCCCGGCGATCGAGGATGCCGCGTCCGGCAGCGCGGCCGCCGTGCTGCGGGGGGTCCGCCGCGAGCGCGTGGACTGGTCGAACCCGCCCGCCGGGGGGCGGCGCATCGTGCTCCGCTTCCACTCGGCGCCCGTGGAGGTCACCGGCCGCGACGACGTCACGGGCATCCGGGTCACGGCGGACGGGGGCCAGTCCGCGATACCGGCGCAGCTGTTCCTGCGGGCCATCGGCTACTGGGGGCGGGCCCTTCCCGGGCTGCCCTTCGACGAGGCGAGCGGCACGGTGCCGCACGAGGGCGGGCGGGTGACGGGGATGCCCGGCACGTATGTCGTCGGCTGGATCAAGCGGGGGCCCTCCGGGGGCATCGGCGCCAACCGCACCTGCGCCGCCGAGACGGTGGGCACGCTGCTCGCGGACGCGGTCGCCGGTGCGCTGCCCTCCGCGGCCCACCCGGCCAAGGCGTTCGGCCGCCTGGTCCGGGGCCGCGCCCGCCAGGTGGTCGACGCCCGGGGCCAGGCCGCGATCGACCGGGCCGAGCGGGCCCGGGGCCGGGACGGTGGACGCCCCCGGGTGAAGTTCGGCACGGTCCCGGAGCTGGTCGCGGCGTCGACGGGGCGCTGCTGAGGGGCGCGTTGCCCGGGGCGTCCGTGCTCAGAACTCCTCCGGCTCCGGCGCCTGGGCCCTGGCCCTCCTGCCGACCACCGCCGCGGCGGCCGCCGCGCTGCCGGCAAAGGCCAGGGCGACCATCCACGGCTGGTTGAACGCGTGTCCGGTCGCGTGGTCCACGGAGTAGCGGCCGGGGCCGGTCAGGCCGATCGCGGCGGCGGTGAAGCCGAGGAACGCCGGGTACTCGTAGCCGCCGCCCTGCGCTCCTCGGCGGTGAAGCCGAGGAACGCCGGGTACTCGTAGCCGCCGCCCTGCGCGAAGAAGCCCGCGGGCG
>NZ_JBMNDO010000203.1:0-8106 GCF_052542855.1 Streptomyces sp. SAS_281 | reverse complement strand
GATCTGCCGCATCGCGCGGCCGGGGCTCCTCCGTGTCCGGGGCCGCTCAGTGGGAGACCGAGCGGTACTTGCGTACGGCCAGGGTCCGGAAGACCACGATGATCAGGACGGACCAGATCAGCGAGGCCCAGACGGGGTGTTCCATCGGCCAGGCGCCGGTCACCGACTTCGGGACGCCTTCGATCGTGTTGCCGAACAGTTCCCGGGCCGCCGCCACCGTCGCGCTGAACGGGTTCCACTCGGCGACGTACTGGAGGAACGTCGGCATCCCGTTGACCGGCACGAAGGCGTTCGAGATGAACGTCAGCGGGAAGAGCCAGATCAGGCCGCCCGAGGTGGCCGCCTCCGGGGTGCGGACGGTCAGGCCGATCAGCGCGCCGATCCAGGTGAACGCGTAGCCGAGGAGCAGGAGCAGCCCGAAGCCGCCGAGGACCTTGCCGATGTTCTCGTGGGTGCGCCAGCCGACGAGCAGGGCCACGCCCGCGAGGACGACGAGCGTGACGGCGGTCTGCACCAGGTCGGCCAGCGTCCGCCCGGTCAGCACGGCGCCCCGGGCCATCGGCAGCGACCTGAACCGGTCGATGAGGCCCTTGTGCATGTCCTCCGCGATGCCCGCGCCGGCGCCCGCGGTGGCGAAGGTCACGGTCTGCGCGAAGATCCCGGCCATCAGGAACTCCTTGTACGCGCTCGCGCTGACGCCCGCGCCCGGAATGGCGATCGAGCCGCCGAAGACGTACGTGAAGAGCACCACGAACATGACCGGCTGGATGATCCCGAACAGGATCATCTCGGGGATCCGGGTCATGCGGATGAGGTTGCGCTTGCCGATGACCAGCGAGTCGCGGACCGACTGGCCGATGCCGCCGCCCGGCCGTGGGGCGGTCGTACGGGCTTCGCTGAGGGCGCTCATTTCTCCGTCTCCGATCCGGGGGTCCCGGCGTCGTTCTTCTCCTGTTCGGCCGCGTGGCCGGTGAGCGAGATGAACACGTCGTCCAGCGTGGGCCGGCGCAGCCCGATGTCGTCGATCTCCACGCCCTGGGCGTCCAGGTCGCGGATGACCTCGGCGAGGAGCTTGGCGCCGCCCTCGACCGGGACGGTCAGCTTGCGCATGTTCGGCAGGACGGCGGTCTCGCCCTTGCCGAGGCGGGTGAGGACGGTGCGGGCCCGCTCGATCTGCTCGGGGTCGTGGACGACGACCTCGACGCGTTCGCCGCCGATGCGGGCCTTGAGCTGGTCGGAGGTGCCGCGTGCGATGACGCGTCCGTGGTCGATCACGCAGATGTCGTGGGCGAGGTGGTCCGCCTCCTCCAGGTACTGCGTGGTCAGCAGCAGGGTCGTGCCGCCGGCGACCAGTTCCTCGATGACCTCCCAGAGCTGCTGGCGGTTGCGCGGGTCGAGGCCGGTCGTCGGCTCGTCCATGAACATGACCGGCGGGGAGACGACGAGCGCCGCCGCCAGGTCGAGGCGGCGGCGCATGCCCCCGGAGTACGTCTTGGCGGGGCGGTCCGCCGCGTCGGACAGGTGGAAGCGGTCGAGGAGTTCGCCCGCCCTGGCCTTCGCCGCGCGCCCGCTCATCTGGTAGAGCTGGCCGACCATGCGGAGGTTCTCGCGGCCGGTCAGGTATTCGTCGACGGCGGCGAACTGGCCGGAGAGCCCGATCGAGCGCCGCACCTCGTTGGGATGCTTCAGGACGTCGATCCCCGCCACGAAGGCGGTGCCGCTGTCCGGCCTGAGCAGCGTCGTCAGGACCCGGACGGCGGTCGTCTTGCCGGCCCCGTTGGGGCCGAGGAGCCCGAGTACGGTCCCTTCCGGCACGTCGAGGTCGACACCGCCGAGTGCTCGGACGTCACCGAAGGTCTTGACGAGCCCTTCGGCGTAGATGGCGCCTGGCATATGGGATTCCCCCAGTGCGTTCGGATGGCTACCTCTCGGATCCAGATCCTAGGGACGCCCGGGGCGCGACGCCCGGTGAACACACGAGCGGGTCCCACCTCGTCAGCCCATCACCAGATAGCCCGCGTCCCGCAGCGCCGCCTTCACGTCGTCGCAGTGTTCGGGCCCCTTCGTCTCCAGGTGCAGCTCCACCTCCGCCTCGGTGAGGCCGAGCCGGGGGTCCGTACGGGCGTGGCTGACGTCCAGGACGTTGGCGTCGGCGACCGAGAGCACGCCGAGCATGGCGGCCAGCGCGCCGGGCCGGTCGGTGAGCCGCAGCCGCAGGCTGAGGTAGCGGCCGGCCGCCGCCATGCCGTGGGTGAGGATGCGCTGCATCAGCAGCGGGTCCACGTTGCCGCCGGAGAGCAGCGCCACCACCGGGCCGTGGAACGCCTTCGGATCGCTGAGGAGCGCGGCGACCGGGCTCGCCCCCGCGGGTTCGACCACCATCTTGGCCCGCTCCAGGCAGAGCAGCAAGGCGCTGGACAGCTCGTCCTCGGAGACCGTACGCACCTCGTCCACCAGGTCCCTGACCAGGGCGAACGGCACGTCTCCCGGGCGCCCGACCTTGATGCCGTCCGCCATGGTCTGGAGCATGCCGATGGAGACGGGGCGGTCGGCCGCCAGGGACGGCGGGTAGCACGCGGCACCGGCCGCCTGCACGCCGACGATGCGCACGTCGGGCCGGACGGCCTTGACCGCGACCGCGATGCCGGCCGCGAGCCCGCCGCCGCCGATGCCGACGACGATCGTCCGTACCTCGGGGCACTGCTCCAGGATCTCCAGGCCGACCGTGCCCTGCCCGGCGATGATGTCGGCGTGGTCGAAGGGGTGGATGAACACCGCGCCGGTCTCGCGCGCGTACTCCTGCGCGGCGGCCAGGGTCTCGTCCACGACGGTGCCGTGCAGCCGCACCCGGGCCCCGTACTCGCGGGTCGCGGCCACCTTGGGCAGCGGTGCCCCGACGGGCATGAAGACCGTGGAGCGTACGCCGAGAAGCGCAGACGCGAGGGCGACACCCTGCGCATGGTTCCCGGCACTCGCGGCCACGACGCCCGCGGCGCGTTCGACCGGGGTGAGTCCCGAGATGCGCACGTAGGCGCCCCGCAGTTTGAACGAGCCGGTCCGCTGGAGGTTCTCGCACTTGAAGAGGACGGGCGCGCCCACGAGGCCCGAGAGATGGCGGCTTCCTTCGAGCGGGGTGACTTTGGCGACCCCGGAGAGCATCTTCTGCGCCCCCCGTACGTCATCGAGGATCACGGAGGGAAAGCTGCCGGGCGACGGGAAGTTCATACCGTAAGTCTTGCAGCTCGCAGGTGTCACGGCCGCCGCTTGCGGGGCCGTCCTGCGCCGATGTCCGCAGGTTTGTGCAGCGCTGGTACGCGTTGCCCCGGGGCCGCGTACTCTGTCCCCCACCCATCCGACACCGCACGAAGAGAGCCCCCGGCCATGCCCCCTCAGGACATGACGACTGCCTCGTCTCCTTCCGGGGGCGCTGCCCCGGAAAACCCGGGTCCCGACCACGTTCTCGACACCCTTCAGCACCAGGTGGCCGTCTTCGCCCGCCGGGCCGAGCAGACCCGCCTCGGCGGGGTGGGCCAGGTGCGCAACTCCATGGACCGTGCGGCCTATCTGCTGCTGAACCGGCTCGACCGGGAAGGGCCGATGGGCGTCAAGGCGCTGGCCGCCGGGATGGGGATCGACTCCTCCACGGTGACCCGGCAGGTCGCCCCGCTGGTCGACACCGGCCTGGTGAAGCGGACCTCGCACCCGGAGGACGGCCGGGCGGTCGTGCTCCAGCTGTCACCGCGCGGCCAGGCCCGGCTGGACGAGGTCCGGGACTCGCGGCGGGAGTTGATGTCGCAGGTGACGGACGGGTGGAGCGAGGAGGAGCGGGACACGTTCTGCGCGCTGCTCACCCGGTTCAACGCGGCGCTGGCGGCCCGGCAGGCCGCGCACCAGACGGCACCCGCGAACTGAACACCCGCCGGGCCCCCGGGGGTTGACCTGAGCGGCGCGGCGCGCTCGGATTGACGTGTGCGAGAGCGTCATGCGGGCCCACGACGGGGCCGCGCCCCGGACTTCGAGTCCTTCGTCGCGGGCGCGGCGGGCCGTCTGCTGCACACGGCCACGCTGCTCACCGCCGAACCGGCGGACGACCCCGGCGCCAACCCGCACGCGCGACGGCTGCTCACGGCCTCGCTCGCCCGGACGTTCGCCGACTGGGAGCGGCTGCGGGGCGAGGACCCGTACGACCGGGCCCGGCAGGAGCTGGCGGCCCGGTTCGCCCGCGAGGCGTGGCGCCACCACCGGCCGCGCGGCGGCCTGCTGGACCGGCTGACCCCGCAGGAACGTCTCATCCTGGTGCTGCGGCTGTACGAAGAGGTCCCGGAGGAGCAGACGGCGGCCCTGCTCGGGCTGGCCCAGGACCGGGTGCGCGCGGTCTGCAACCGGTCGGTGGCCACGATGCGCGGCACCAGGAACCCGACCCCGCGCCGGGGCCCGGCCCGGCTGCTGGGGGCCGCGCCGTGAGCGGGACCGGGCGCCGCGAGGACGAGGTGCGCCGGATGCTGGAGGGCCCGCGTCCGCAGGTGCCCGCCGATCTGGCGGCGTCGGCGGCGGAGCGGGGCGGGCGGCTGCTGCGACGACGGCGGGCGCTGCACAGGCTCTGGGTGCTGGCGCTGGTCGCGGCCGTGGCGGTGTTCACGGTGTGGGCGCTGGCGGCCCGGCCCTGGGAGACGCCTCCGGCGGAAACGACGCCGGTGGTGGTCTGGTAGACGCGGCGGCCCGGGCGTTCCGGACTACCCTGGTAAGGAGTGGTCAGGAGGCTGTCATGACCCGGAAAATCGCTGACTGCCGCAAGTATCCGAGTGAGACGGACTGCTCGCTGACGATCGCCGGCGAGGAGGAGGAAGTCGTGCGGGCCGCGAGCGAGCACGCCGTCTCCGTCCACCGGCACACCGACGGTCCCGAGCTGCGGGAGCAGGTGCGGGCGACGCTGGAGGACGAACCGGCCTGAAGCCCGGGCGGGGGGGGGGTCCCGGCCCCGCCCCTTCTACCCGCTCACGCCTCTCAGCCGAGCGCCTGCGTCAGGTCCGCCAGCAGGTCGTCCGCGTTCTCGATGCCGACGGAGAGGCGGACCAGGTCGGCCGGGACCTCCAGCGGGGAGCCGGCCGCCGAGGCGTGCGTCATGCGGCCGGGGTGTTCGAGCAGCGATTCGACGCCGCCCAGGGACTCGCCCAGGGTGAACAGCTTCGCCCGGTTGCAGACCTCGACCGCCGCCTCCTCGCCGCCCGCGACGCGGAAGGACACCATGCCGCCGAAGGCCCGCATCTGCTTGGCGGCGACCTCGTGGCCCCGGTGCTCGGGCAGGCCCGGGTAGAGGACCTGGGTGACCTTGGGGTGCCGGGTCAGCAGCTCGGCGACCTTGGTGGCGTTCTCGCTGTGGCGGTCCATGCGTACGGCGAGCGTCTTGATGCCGCGCAGCACCAGCCAGGCGTCGAACGGGCCGGCGACGCCGCCCATCGCGTTCTGGTGGAAGACCAGCTCGTCCGCGAGGTCCGGGTCGTCGACGATCAGCGCGCCGCCGACGACGTCCGAGTGGCCGCCCATGTACTTGGTGGTGGAGTGCACGACGACGTCCGCGCCGAGCGCCAGCGGCTGCTGGAGGTAGGGGCTCGCGAAGGTGTTGTCCACGACGAGGCGGGCCCCGGCGGTGCGGGCGACCTGGGCGACGGTGGCGATGTCGGTGATGCCGAGCAGCGGGTTGGACGGGGTCTCCACCCAGACCGCCTTGGTGCGCGGGGTGATCGCCGCGCGGACCGCCGCCACGTCCGAGGTGTCGGCGACGGAGAACTCCACGCCCCAGCGCGAGGCGACCTTCGCGAACAGCCGGAACGTGCCGCCGTAGGCGTCGTTCGGGATGACCACGTGGTCGCCGGGGGTCAGCAGCGTCCGGAGCAGGCAGTCCTCGGCGGCGAGGCCGGAGGCGAAGGCGAGCCCGCGCCGGCCGCCCTCCAGGGCCGCGAGGTTCTCCTCCAGGGCGGTGCGGGTCGGGTTGGCGCTGCGGCTGTACTCGTAACCGCCGCGCAGTCCGCCCACGCCGTCCTGCTTGTACGTGGACACCTGGTAGATGGGCGGAACCACGGCGCCGGTGAGGGGGTCGGCGGTGTTCCCCGCGTGGATCGCGCGGGTTTCGAAGCTGTGCTGGTCGCTCATGGGGCCGAGCGTAGTTCGTCACGAGGGGGCTCACGGGTCACATGGCCGTCCGGTGACAATGGGTGCATGGAGATTCTGTGGTTCCTGCTCGCGCTGTGTCTGCTGACCGCCGCGATCGGCCCGTACGTGCTGCGCCGGCGCGGTGGCGGCATCCGGCTGGCCGCGCCCGGCTCGCCCGACGCCGCCGATCCGCAGGACTACGGCTTCGCGCGCCAGGAGGAGCTGGACGTCCGGACGCCGGGGCCGGACCAGGACCTGCTGGACGTGCTGGAGGTCGTGCAGCACACGCAGGAGTGGCGGGCCGCGTCCCAGCTGCTGGCCGGGACGCCGAAGGAGGGCGAACTGCGCTGGCAGCGGGTACAGGCGTTCGCCGGGGCGGCCTCGCTGGAGCTGCTGCGGCAGCCGGGCGTCGGCGGGGCGTGGCTGCGCAAATGGCGCGCGGAGGCTCCGAAGGACGCGGGCGCGGCGGCGGTGCACGCGGAGTTCCTGGTGCAGCAGGCGTGGCGTTCGTCCACGGCCGGTACGGACGACTTCCGGATCATCCTGGAGGAGGCCCGTACGGTGATCGGCGAGGCCGCCCTGCTGGCCCCGGGCGACCCGGTCCCGTACATCGTGGAGCTGGCGGTGGCGCGCGGACTGGGTTATCCCGGCGAGGAGTTCGACCGGCTGTGGGCGAAGATCATCGACCGCGCCCCGGCGCACCTGGGCGCGCACATCGCGGCGCTGCACTTCTGGAGCGAGCGGTGGCACGGCTCGCGCGAGGAGGCCGAGCGCTTCGCGACGGCCGCCGCCGCCCGTGCCCCGCAGGGCTCGCTGCTGGCCGGGCTTCCGCTGTTCGCGGTGTACGAGCATCTGCCCGAGGTCAATCTGGTGCGCGGCTTCTACGAGAGCCAGGTGGTGACCCGGGCCGTGGAGGGCGCCATGTACGCGGTGCACGCGGCGCGCGCCGACGACCCGATGCTGCCGCACGTGCGCCATCTGCTGGTGCTGTTCCTGGTGCGGATGGAGCGCTGGTCGGAGGCGGTGCACCAGCTGGTGCACATCGACGGGTACGTGGGCGCGCTGCCGTGGACGGCGAGCGAGGACCCCGCCGCCGAGTACGCGGTGTACCGGGCGCTGGCGGTCGCGGGGTACGAGGCGAACGGCGGCAGCCCGGCGTCGCTGCCGCGTTAGGAATCCGCAGGCCGCTCCGCGCGTTGTACGGACAGCACGCCCGAACCAGGAGGAGCCCCCGCATGTTCCTGCACCGCCGCACCCCTCAGCTCCCCACCCCGGAGGAGGCCCTGCGCGGCCGTTCCGTCCCCGAGTTCACCGTCCCGTCCCGGCACACGGTCCTGGGCAACCCGTTGCTCGGTCCGTACCCGGAGGGCCTGGAGACCGCCGACTTCGCGCTGGGCTGTTTCTGGGGCGCCGAGCGCAAGTTCTGGCAGACGGAGGGCGTCTGGACGACGCTCGCCGGCTACCAGGGCGGCTACACGGAGAATCCCGCGTACGAGGAGGTCTGCTCGGGCCTCACCGGCCACACGGAGGCCGTCCGCGTCGTGTACGACCCGCGGACCGTCACGTACGCCGAGCTGCTGAAGCTGTTCTGGGAGTCCCACGACCCGACCCAGGGCTTCCGCCAGGGCAACGACGTGGGTACGCAGTACCGTTCTGCGGTCTACACCCACTCCCCCGAGCAGGCGGAGGCCGCCGCGGCCTCCCGGGAGGCGTACCAGCGGGTCCTGACGGCCTCCGGCCACGGCGAGATCACCACGGAGATCCTGCCGGCCGAGGGCCGCCCGTTCTGGCCCGCCGAACCGGCGCACCAGCAGTACCTGGACAAGAACCCGGGCGGCTACTGCGGCATCGGCGGCACGGGTGTCTCCTGCCCGGTGGGCGTGGCCCCGGCGGAGAGCTGAGCGATACGGGAACGGGGCCGGGGCAAGCACCACGCACGCCGGACCGACCAGCGAG
>NZ_JBMNDO010000202.1:0-8188 GCF_052542855.1 Streptomyces sp. SAS_281 | reverse complement strand
TGGCGGGGTTGCACGTGGCGGGTGTCGAGCCGCGGTGGGCGGAGTACTTCGCCCCGGCCGGCGCCCACCGCGTCGACCTGCCCACCTACGCCTTCCAGCGTCGGAGGTTCTGGCTGGACCTGCCCGCCGCGACGACCGGATCGGTGAGCGGTATCGGCCAGTCGCCGGCCGAGCACCCCCTGCTCAGCGCCGTCCTGCCCTCGCCCGACTCCGACGGGGCCGTGCTGACCGGCTACGTGTCGTTGGCGACGCACCCGTGGCTCGCCGACCACGCGGTCGCGGGCACGGTCCTGCTCCCCGGCACGGCCTTTGTGGAACTGGCCGTCCGGGCGGGCGACCAGGTCAGGTGCGCCGGCGTCGAGGAGCTCACGCTGCACGCCCCCCTCATCCTGCCCGCGCGCGGCGGTGCCGCCCTTCAGGTGGTCGTCGGCGCATCGGAGGCCACGGGGCGGCGTTCGGTCAAGGTGTACTCGCGCGGCGACGACCAGCCCGACACCGCCTGGATGCTGCACGCCGATGGCTTCCTCGCGGCGCGGGCCCAGGAGGCGTCCTTCTCGCTGACCGAGTGGCCGCCCCCGGGCGCGACGGCGGTGGACACGGCGGATGTGTACGGGCTGCTGCTCGGGCGCGGATACGGGTACGGACCGGCGTTCCAGGGGCTCACGGCCGCGTGGCGGCGTGGCGACGAGCTGTTCGCCGAGGTCGTCCTGCCCGAGGAGGCCGGCCGGACCGACCGCTTCGGCGTCCACCCGGCGCTCCTGGACGCGGCGCTCCACGTCGATCTGATCGACGAGCCCGAGAGCGGCGCGACCATGCTGCCCTTCTCCTGGTCCGACGTGTCCCTGCACGCGTCGGCGCCGACCGCCCTGCGCGTACGGGTCGCGCCCCTGGAGGGTGGCGGGATCGCCCTGCAGGTCGCCGATGGGGCGGGCAGCCCCGTCGTGACGGTGGGCTCGCTGGTGGACCGGCCCGTCTCGGCGCAGCAGCTGAGCGCCGGCCGCGGGACCTCGCTGTACCGGACCGAGTGGGTGCCGGTGCCGGCCGGCACCGCGCCGCCGGTGACCTCGACCGGCTGGGAGTCGCGCGGTGACACCGCGACGGTCCCGCCCGTGGTCGTCCACGACCGGGCGACCGCCGGGACCGACCCGGGCAGCGCCGTCCGGTCCGCGGTCCACGGCATCCTCGAAGACGTGCAGTCCTGGCTGGCGGACGAGCGGTTCGCGGACTCCCGTCTGGCCGTGGTGACCCGCAACGCCGTCGCTTCGACGGCGACCGATCCCGCCGCCGCGGCGGTATGGGGTGTCGTACGGTCCGCCGAGGCGGAGAACGCCGGGCGCTTCGTGCTGGTCGACGTCGACGCCGGCACCGCCGCGGACGCCCTCGGTGCGGCGGAGCTCGCCGCGATCATCGGCTCCGGTGAGCCGGAGGTCGCTGTGCGGGACGGTGCCGTCCTGGCCCCCCGCCTGGTGGCGGCCCGACGCCCGGAGAGCGATGACCGGCCCACTCCGATCGACCCGGACGGCACGGTGCTGATCACCGGAGGGACGAGCGGTCTGGGTGCGGCGTTCGCCCGCCACCTCGCCGCGGAGCACGGGGCCCGCAGGCTCCTGCTGGTGAGCCGCAGGGGACCGGCGGCCGCAGGCGTCGACGAGCTGGTCGCGGACCTCGCCGGTTACGGTGCGCAGGCCACCGTCGAGGCGTGCGACGCGGGCGACCGCGCGGCGCTGGAGAAGCTGCTCGCCGCGATCCCGGACGCCCACCCGCTGACCGGAGTCGTGCACGCCGCGGGCGTCCTCGACGACGGTGTGATCGGCGCCCTGACCCCCGAGCGCATGGACACCGTTCTGCGGCCCAAGGCGGACGCGGCCTGGCACCTGCACGAGCTGACGGCCGCGCTGCCGGTCACCCTGTTCGTGACGTTCTCCTCGGTCGCGGGCACCATGGGCGCGCCGGGGCAGGCGAACTACGCCGCCGCCAACGCGTTCCTGGACGCCCTGGCCGCCCACCGCCGCGAACGGGGCCTTCCCGCGCAGTCGTTGATGTGGGGCCTGTGGGGCGGGCTCGGCATGGGCAGCACCCTGTCGGAGATCGACCTGGAGCGCATGCGACAGCAGGGGCTGCCCGCCTTCTCCGTCGAGGAGGGCCTGGCCATGTTCGACGCGGCGCTGGCCACGGACGAGACCGTCCCCGGACTCCTCCGTCTGGACCTGGACGTGCTGCGCGGCCAGGCCGCCGCGGGCACGCTGCCCCCGCTGCTGCGCGAGCTCGTGCCACTTCCCGCCCGCAGGGTGTCCGGCCCGGCCGCCGCGGCGACCGCCCCGGAACCGGAGGAGGCCACCCTGGTGGACCGCCTGGCCCCGCTGAGCGCGGCCGAGCGCGAGCGGGCCGTCACCGACCTCGTCCGCGTACAGGTCGCCGAGGTGCGCCACGACGACCCGGACGGCATCGACATGGGCAAGGGCTTCACCGACCTGGGGCTCGACTCGCTGGCCGCGATCGAGCTGCGCAACCGGCTGAGCACCGCCACGGGCCTGCGCCTGCCGGCGACGCTGATGTTCGACTACGCCAACCCGCTCGGCCTGGCGAAGTTCCTGCTGGCCGAACTGGCACCCGAGCTCCCCGAGGAGCCGCACGCGGACCTCGACGAGCAGGACCTGCGGCGGACCCTGGACGCCATCCCGCTCACCGCGATCCGCGACGCGGGACTGCTCGACGCCCTGCTCGCGCTGGCGGGGAACGGCACGCAACAGCAGGCCGGCCAGGACGCGGGGCAGGAGCAGGACATCACGGCGATGTCCGTCGACGATCTGGTGCGAGCGGCGCTCGCGGCCGGCGAATCCAACTGACTGAAGGGCTGAGTTTTCTGTGGAGACATCCCTCGAGCAGATCGTCGAGGCGCTGCGGGCGTCCATGCTGGAGAACGAACGGCTGCGTTCGGAGAACGGCAGACTGACCGCCGCGGCGACGGAGCCGATCGCGATCGTCGGGATGGCCTGCCGCTACCCCGGCGGCGTGAACAGCCCCGACGACCTGTGGCAGCTGGTCGCCGACGGGCGTGACGCCGTCGGGCCCTTCCCCGCCGACCGCGGCTGGGACGTCGAGGGCATGTACGACCCGGAGCCCGGCAAACCGGACCGAAGCATCGCCCGCGAGGGGGGCTTCCTGCACGATGCGGCCGACTTCGACGCCGACTTCTTCGGGATCAGCCCGAACGAGGCCACGCGCCTGGACCCCCAGCAGCGGCTGCTGCTGGAGGTGTCGTGGGAGGCCCTGGAGAACGCGGGCATCGACCCCAAGTCCCTCCAGGGCAGCCGGACCGGCGTCTTCGCCGGCCTGATGTACCACGACTACGGGGCCGGCAGCAGCGACGGCAGCCTGGTGTCCGGCCGGGTCGCCTACACCCTGGGGCTGGAGGGCCCCGCCGTCACCGTGGACACCGCCTGCTCCTCGTCGCTGGTCGCCCTGCACTGGGCCGCCCAGGCGCTGCGCACGGGCGAGTGCTCCCTGGTGCTGGCGGGCGGTGTCACCGTCATGGTGGAGCCGGACACCTTCTTCGAGTTCAACCGTCAGCGCGGGCTGGCCCGTGACGGCCGCTGCAAGTCCTTCTCCGCGGCGGCCGACGGCACCGGCTGGGGCGAGGGCGTCGGTACCCTGGTCCTGGAACGGCTGTCGGACGCGCGGCGCCTGGGACACCGTGTGCTGGCGGTGGTACGCGGCAGCGCGGTCAACCAGGACGGGGCGTCCAGCGGGATCACCACCCCCAACGGCCCCGCCCAGCAACGGGTCATCCACCAGGCTCTCGCCGGTGCGGGTCTGACCACCGCCGATGTCGACGTGGTCGAGGCACACGGCACCGGGACCGTCCTGGGCGACCCGATCGAGGCCCAGGCGTTGCTGGCGACGTACGGCAGAGGGCGGCCGGAGGACCGCCCGCTGTGGCTGGGCTCGGTCAAGTCGAACCTGGGCCACACCCAGGCCGCGGCCGGGGTCGCCGGAATCATCAAAATGGTCCAGGCGATGCGGCACGGCGTCCTGCCGAAGTCACTGCACTCCGCGGAGCCCAGCCCCAAGGTGGACTGGGACGCGGGCGCGGTGCGACTGCTGGACGAGTCCCGGCCGTGGCCGGAGCGGGAGGGGGCGCGCCGGGCCGGTGTGTCGTCCTTCGGCATCAGCGGCACCAACGCGCACGTGATCATCGAGCAGGCGCCGGCCGAGCAGGCGCCGGAGCCCCGCCCGTCCGGCGACGGGCCGGTGGTGCCGCTGGTGGTGTCCGGGGGCACCGAGCACGCCCTCCTGGACCAGGGCCGCCGTCTGCTGACCCATCTGGAGTCCCACCCGGACCTCTCGCCCCTGGACCTCGGCCACTCGCTGGCCGTGACGCGGTCCCGGCTCGACCACCGCGCGGTGATCACCGGCACGGACCGGGAGCAGCTGCAAGGTGGCCTGCGGGCGCTGGTGGCGGGCGAGGAGGCGGCGGGCGTGGCCCGCGGCCGGGCGCGCGTCAAGGGCCGCACCGCCTTCCTCTTCACCGGGCAGGGGGCCCAGCGGCCCGGCATGGGCAGGGAACTGCACGCCGCCCACCCCGCGTTCGCCCGGTCCTTCGACGCCGCCGTCGCCGCGCTGGACGAGCGCCTGGGCGTCTCGCTGCGCGAGGTGCTGTGGTCGCAGGACCCGTCCGCCGCCGACGTGCTGAACCAGACCGTCTACGCCCAGGCCGGGCTGTTCGCCGTGGAAGTGGCGCTGTTCCGGCTGCTGGAGTCGTGGGGCGTGCGGCCCGACCACGTCGCCGGGCACTCGATCGGCGAGCTGGCGGCCGCACACGTCGCCGGGGTCCTCACCCTCGCCGACGCCGCGACGCTGGTCGCGGCACGCGGCCGGCTCATGCAGCAACTGCCGCCGGGCGGCGCCATGGTGGCCGTGGAGGCGGCCGAGGCCGACGTACTGCCGCTGCTGACGCCCGGTGTGAGCGTCGCGGCGGTCAACGGCCCCGAAGCGGTGGTCGTCTCCGGAGACACCGACGAGGTCCTGCGGATCGCCGAGCACTTCACGGCACAGGGCCGCAGGACCAACCGGTTGCGGGTCAGCCACGCGTTCCACTCGCCGCTGATGGAGCCCATGCTGGCGGACTTCGAGAAGGTCGCGCGCGGCCTGACGTACAGTGCCCCGGCCATTCCCGTGGTGTCGAACGTGACGGGCGCGCCGGCCACGGCCGCCGAGATCACCGACCCCGCGTACTGGGTGCGCCATGTCCGCGAGGCGGTCCGCTTCATGGACGGCGTGCGCGCCCTGGAGGACGCGGGGGTGACGCGCTTCGTCGAGCTGGGGCCCGACGGGGTGCTCAGCGGCATGGTCCGCGCGACCGTCCGGTCGGAGGGGATCCACCCGCTGGCGCTGCTGCGCAAGGGAAGGCCCGAGGAGAGCACCCTGATGCCGGCCCTCGGCCGACTCGACGTGACCGGCGGGGCGGTGGACTGGGCAGCGGTCTTCGAGGGCCGTGGCGGGCGCGTCACCGAGCTCCCGACCTACGCCTTCCAGCACCGCCGCTACTGGATGGAGTCGCCCACGGCCTCGGACGCCTCCGCCCTGGGGCAGAAGGCGGCGGCCCACCCCTTGCTGGGCGCGGTCGTACGGCTGCCGGACTCCGGCGGCGTGCTGCTCACCGGCCGGCTGGCCACGCCCGTGCAGACGTGGGTGTCCGACCACCGGGTGCTCGGCACCGTGCTGCTGCCCGGCACCGCCTTCGTCGAACTGGCGCTGCGGGCCGGCGAGGAGGTCGGCTGCGCCTTCCTGGAGGAGCTGACCCTCCTCGCGCCGCTGACCCTCGCGGACGGTGCGGGCGCCGCCGTCCAGGTCGTGGTGGGCGAGCCGGGGGCCTCGGGACGGCGTACGGTGCGTGTCCACTCGTACGACGAGAAGGACCCGGACGCCGCCGTCCTGCACGCCGAGGGCGTGCTCGCGCCGGCGGAGGCGGGACCCGACGGGACACCGCCGGCGGTCGCGGCCGAGTGGCCGCCCCAGGGCGCCGAGGCCGTCGGACTCGCCGGTGTGTACGACACGCTGCGTGAGCGCGGCTACGACTACGGCCCCGCTTTCCAGGGCCTGCGCTCGCTGTGGCGGCGCGACGACGAGGTGTTCGCCGAGCTGGCGCTGCCCGAACCGCACGCCGCGGAGGCCACCCGGTTCGGCATCCACCCCGCCCTCATGGACGCCGCCCTGCACGCCGACCTGGTGGCGGCCGAGGACGCGGGGGAGGGCGGCACGATGCTGCCCTTCTCCTGGACCGGGGTGCGGCTGCACGCCACGGGCGCCGCGGAGGTCCGGGTACGGATCTCCCGCCCGGGCCCGGACAGGATCGCCCTCGCCATGGACGACGCCATGGGCGGGGCGGTGCTGCGCGTCGACTCCCTCGTCGGCAGACCGGTGCGGGCGGAGCAGCTGGCCGCCCGGGGGTCCCTCGCCCACGACGCGCTGTTCCAGGTGCACTGGTCACCCGTCCCGACGCCGCCGGCCCCCGGCGCCGCCTGCACGGCGTGGGACGAGGTGCCCGGATCGGGGACCGTCACGGGGACCGTGGTGTACGACACCGGAACCGCGCCCGGCGGCGCGGGCGGCGCCACCCCCGTGCACGAGGCGCTGCGGGTGGTGCGGGAGTGGCTGGCTGACGACCGCTTCGCCGCCTGTGACCTCGTGGTGGTGACGCGCGGTGCGGTCGCCGCCCACGAAGACGAGTCACCGCGTCCCGAACTCGCCGCCGTGACCGGTCTCGTCCGCTCCGCGCAGGCCGAGTACCCGGGCCGGCTGCGCCTCGTCGACATCGCGCCCGGGGACGAGCCGGCCCGGCTCCTGCCCGCCGCGCTGGCGGCCGACGAGCCCGAGATCGCCGTACGGGGGGACGCGCTCCTGGTACCCCGTCTGGAGCGGGCGCGGCCCGGCGGCGGGGGCGGACGGCGGCCCGACCCGGAGGGCACGGTCCTGGTCACCGGCGGAACCAGTGGCATCGGCGCGGCCGTCGCCCGGCACCTGGTGAGCGTGCACGGTGTGCGGCGGCTGCTGCTCACGAGCCGACGCGGTCCGGACGCCCCGGGGGCCGGGGAGCTGGCCGCCGAACTCACCGGGCTCGGTGCCGACGTGACCGTGGCGGCGTGTGACGTCGCCGACCGTACGGCGTTGGAAGGGCTGCTGGCCGGCATACCGCGGGCGCACCCGCTGACCGGTGTCGTGCACGCGGCCGGTGTGCTGGAGGACGGCGTGCTGACCTCGCTCACTCCCGAGCGCCTGGAGCGGGTGCTGCGTCCCAAGGCGGTGGCCGCGCTGCACCTGCACGAGCTCACCGCGGACCGGGACCTCGCGCTGTTCGTGCTGTTCTCGTCGGTGGCGGGCACGCTGGGCAGCTCGGGCCAGAGCAACTACGCCGCCGCCAACGCCTACCTCGACGCGCTGGCGCAGCGCCGCCGGGCCGAGGGCCTCGCGGCGACGTCCCTCGCGTGGGGGCTGTGGACCGGAGCCGGCATGGGCGAGCAGCTGAGCGAGAGCGACGTGCTGCGCCTGCGCCGCCAGGGCTTCCCGCCCCTGGCCGTCGAGGAGGGCCTCGCGCTGTTCGACAGCGCTCTGGAGGTGGACGCCGCCCAGCTGGCGGTCGTCCGGCTGGACATCGCGGCCCTGAGCGCTTCGGCGGCCGGCCCGGTGCCGCCCATGCTGCGCGGTCTGGTGCGCGTTCCCGCGCCGCGGCAGGCGGCGGACGGCGCCGGCGCGGCGGCCGGGGCGGAGCTGGAGCGGCGGCTGGCCGGGGCCGGAGGCCCGGAGCGCGAGCGGATCCTGCTGGACGTGGTCCGTACGAACGCGGCGCTGGTACTCGGGCACGACCGCCCGACGGCGATCGACCCGGAGCGGGGCTTCCTCGACATCGGCTTCGACTCGCTCAGCGCGCTGGAGCTGCGCAACCGGCTCATCACCGCGGTGGGGCACCCCCTTCCGCCGAGCCTGCTGTTCGACCACCCGACGGCGGCGGTTCTCGCGGCGCACCTGTGCGAGGAGTTCTTCGGCGGTGCGGAGCCGGACGCGGCGGACGAACTGAGTTCGGCCACCGCGGACGAGCTCTTCGACATCCTGGACGGCCTGGGGGCGTCCGGCTGAGCCGGGCCGCGTCCGCGGCGACGACGACGCGCACGGCGGGAGGTGAAGTCCTCCC